>JBCCFC010000355.1:0-10738 GCA_039029935.1 Chloroflexota bacterium | reverse complement strand
TGCGGGCTTGATCAAAATCTGTGCCAGTGATTTTTTCCCAGCGTGTTTCGAGCGCGTCTTTGACATAGAGTCCACGTGCTGTGGCAAGATAGACGTTGCCATTGGGATGGTAGACGAGATCGTTAAGCCCGAAATCAGGGCACAGATTTTGATCAAGCCCGCATCACACGTATCTTCTTCAGTGAAACCCGCCCCGATGTATTATGGCTGATTGCCGATGAGATTGTGTATGTCTATCCCGTTAGCAGTTGACAGAGCCTTTGTCTATCCACCCGTCTACACCCTACCCGCCAACGATGGCGAACTCAACGCCGAGACCAATATCTACAACTTCAGCTTCACCCGCAACACGGTCTTGGGCGATGACATGTATCAGGGCAGCTATCCCACGTTCATTGAGCGTAGCGTCTATCATACCGTCATCCACGCCTCTGATGCTGATGGTTTGCAGGCACAGCCAGCGGTGATGTACGTGGATATAATGCCCTATCGTGTCTTTTTGCCAGTCGATGTCAATGACACGGGTAGCGAACTTGATTTTGTCATCTATCAGTTCTCCAGTCAGCCAAGGGCGATGGCCGATGGCCCGCTGGTGACTGTGCAGTTTGCTGTTACCTGTGAAAGTGGCAATGTCAGTATCAGCTTTGCAGAGACACCACCTGTTTCCTTTGCGGATTTGGCAGAGCAGGAATTGAGCGTTGATTTGGCCGGAAGTCAGATTGAAATTCTACCGCCCGCTGGAACTTCGCTATTGTTTTCTATCTATTTGCCAGTGGTAAGTCGCTAATGTTCACTGATTGACCACCAAACGCTGAAAACAAAAAAAGGGGCATGGCATTTCATCCCGCAGATGATGCCACGTCCCTTTTTTGCGTTCAAAACCAACACATGAAAAGCAATTCTACGACCCACGTACCCTCGGCGTCACCCAAGCCACCGGGCCCGGATTGGGCAATTCACCCACAGGTACTTCAATCAGCGTCGGACCGTTGTGGTCAAAGCCTTTGCGTAATGCTTGGCGTAGTTCATCGGCATTATGCGCACGAAGCCCCTGCGCGCCAAACGATTCTGCCATGGATACAAAGTCAGGATTATGCAGTTCCGTGGCAATGAAACGGTTGCCATGATATTCTTTCTGCATCCGGCGCACATTACCAAAAGCACTATCGTTGAAGACAATGAGGACAGCGTTGATGTTGTGTTGCACGGCGGTTGCCAGTTCTTGGACATTGAACATGAAGCCGCCATCCCCTGAAATGGCAACGACTTGTTTATCAGGATTGGCAACTTTGGCACCCAACGCAGTCGGATAGCACCAGCCCAGCGTCCCCTGATAACCAGAGTCGAGATAGGTGCGTGGTTGGTAAAATGGCATGACATAACGGGCAATATAGCCCACCTGCGTGACACCTGACACAACAATGCCGTCGTCATCCAACTCGTCGCGAATGGCCTTGACAAAGGATAGCTGTGGTTCCAAATAGGCCATCTCCGACTGTACTTGCTGATTAATGGTGTTGATTTCGCCCTCAATCGACGGGCGAACGCTGTTGTATTTGCGCACGGACTCCACAAGTTTGGGTACAACATCTTGGCTGCGCGCAATCAACCGGACATCAGGCCGTTGACCGCGTGTGTGTTCTTCGGGGTCGATGTCGATGCGAATGAGCTTCATCTGATCATCCGTGCCCCATCCCGCAAGTTTGTTATGAATTCGCGAGCCAATTGCGATCACTGCGTCCGTCTTTGCCCAATATTTGTAGGCCGCTTGTTGACGCATTCCCAAGTAGTGGCGACTGCTCACAATGCCGCTTCCACTGGAGCCAGAGACAACAGGTGCTTGCAATGCCTCTGCCAGTTCCAAGACCGCATCTGCACACTCAATCGCACCACTACCCACAAAAATCATGGGATGTTTGGCCTTGCCCAAAATTTCGGCAGCACAGTCAACGGCATCCATATCGACCAGCGGCCAACGCTCCTCATATTCAACGGGGCGTAGGTCCACCTCACCTTTGGCGGGCAGTACATCGGGTGGACATTCAATGCCCACCGGACGTGGACGACCACTAAATAACTCTTTGTATGCCTGTGAAATCGCTTCGGGTGCTTCGGCTGGTGACGAGATGCGTGTTGCCCACTTGGTCAGGTTATCCATCATGCCAAACTGGTCGGGAATCTCGTGCAGTTCGCCAAAGCCACGCCCAATCCGTGCCGAGTGAATTTGTCCGGTGAGACACATGACACGCGCATTGAGGCTGTAAGCAGTGGCGAGGGCAGCAAAGGTGTTGAGCAGCCCAGGTCCTGGCACAACGCTGTACGCACCGACGCCCCCTGTAGACATAGCCGCGCCAAGGGCCATATACGCCGCACCCTGTTCATGCCGTGTGTGGATGACATTGACCTTATCGCCTGCATCAAAGAGCGCGTTAAAAAAGTGATCGTTTTGTACCCCCGGCAGCGCAAATAATGTGCTGATGTTATGTTGAAGTAGCGATGTGACAATGGCCTCGCCGCCAGTTACTTTTGCCATAAAACGGTCTTCTCCTTATACCTTAAATTTCAATAAAAATAAGCTGCTGCTCCACAGAAACTGGATAACTCTCTGCCACATAGGGTCCGGGTACATGACCGGTTTCTGCATCAACCTCCGTCCCGTGGGTATGCTCGTGTATGTCTGCCGATTCTGCCCCTTCTGCGACTGTTTCCACTGACACCGGATAGGTGCGCACACGCAGCTTCTTGGGGTCAATCCACGACTGCCCCGTCTTGATATCAAACTCCCATCCATGCCAAGGACAGCGCAATATTTCTCCACGCCGCGAATACTCATATTCGCCGGGCATTTTGGAAATCATAAAGCCTGTCGTATACCCTGCACACAAATCCGCACCCTGATGGGGGCACTGGTTGCGCAGCGCAAAATACTCACCATTTAAATTAAAGACACCAACCGAACGACCCGCCACCGTCAATATCTTGCGTTCTCCCACAGGAATTTCATCAACCGTCGCCACCTGATATTTTGCCATTTGTTTTCTCCTTATAAAAGTTGCAGGTTGCAAGGTTGAAGAGTTGAAAAGTTGAAAAGTTGAAAGGATTAAGAGTTGAAAAGTTGAAAGGTTGAAAGTTAATTGTTCACTAATCACTAATCACTAATCACTCTTCACTAATCACTCTTCACTCTTCACTAATCACACCTTCGGTATCTCTCGTGCATACCACCACGTGCCACGAAACAGTGCATAAAACGGTGTCTGTTGTGTTTGCCAAAAGTCTACCGCCTCTTGCAGGGTTTCTTGGACCATTGACCAGGATTCTGGTTCGCGGCGGGCGAGCTTAATCACTTGATCATAGAGAATGACATAGCCTTTGGGTGCATTCTCTTCTCGGAACCACGCTAAATCACGGATAGACTCTTCAAAGGCATCCCAGTTGTTGCCAAAATAGCCTGGGAAGGAGATGGCTTGACTGGCCGTTGTAAGAAATGATTGTTTGTCTGTCACCTGCTGCCCGTCGATAAAAAAGCCCTGCCAGCCATGCTCGGCGACTTCTTCTAGGATAGATTTGGGCTGGGCACGGGAGGTGAAGCGGTATAAGCCACTGGCTGTTTGTTGTTGTAAGATGGGTTCAAGCTTTCGCATAATTATTCTCCGTTTTCTCTTGGTATAGATGGTCAGTATCCAGTAACTGACTTACCGACCCACCGACCTACCGATTACTGGTCTACCGACCACTATTCCCATTCAACCCAGGAGAAACTCTCATAGTGATCGTCGGTATAATACAGCTCACCTTCACGCCCAGCCACAATACGTCGTGCGCCGCGATGAGATAATCCTGGTGTGATAACGGTGTATTCCTTGTAGTAGCCACGTGGTTTTTGGGGCAGCAAGCCTTCACGATTCTGGAAGGTGATGCCGTCACGGTCAAAGGGGAAAGGCCCCCCGTCGTCAATGAGTACAACGGTATCCCACGCTTGATCGTTGAGGTCATCTAGTGTGAGAACAGGCATCCCCTGCGGACCATTGCCAGAACCGCTGTCAAGTACAGATCGAGTACTTGGTGCTTCAGTTGGCTCTGGTGTCGCTGTGGGTGCTGGTGTATCAGTCGGTGGTACAGGTGTATCTGTGGGCGGTGGGGATGTCGCTGTAGGTGGCTCCTTGGTCTCCGTAGGCACAGGCGTTGTTGGCTCGACCACAGGCTCAGGTGTATCTGTTGAATCAGGAACTACAGTTGCTTCATCAGCTCCCGCAGCCCCATCCTCTTCCGCAGCCCCATCCTCTTCCGCAGCCCCATCCTCTGTCGATACATCATCAGCAGCCTCGCCATCAGCCTCATTATCCTGTGCAACAGCCACTTCGGTCGGTTCTGGTGCTTCTGTTGCTGTGGCTTCGATTGTTACAACTGGCGTGTCGTTACTGGATGAATCTGTCCCCGACTCTGGTCCCGGTAACACACCAAACCACCAGCCAATCACCAAAATTAAGAACGCAACGATTGTGCCGATTAGAGATCGTGATTGTGGTTTCTTTTCTGTTGATTTTTCTTGCTCGGTCATAATTGCCTCAATTAGAAAGATACTCTCTTGTTTTTTGTTTATACGCTTTACAGCGTCCATTCATCTGTATCTTAGCCTAGTTGGACAGTTTGAGCAAGGAACTTAATGGAGTATAATGCTGAGAATTTCACACAGTGGGTAGGCAGGACAAAGGACAGTCTCGAAGGTTGGCTACTTGCGTCACAGATAACCAATCTGTGTTACTGCTCTATACTACGCATTAAAAAATTTCGGGAGTCATGTATGCAGGGAGAAATCACGGGACCGCTATCGGGTATCAAAGTCATCGATCTGACCAGTATCGTTATGGGGCCATTTGCCACTCAGTTTCTGGGTGATATGGGCGCAGATGTAATCAAAGTCGAACCGCCGCACGGGGATGTCATGCGCTATGCCAATCACAGCCACAGTGAGGGCATGAGCAACATCTTCATGAACAGCAATCGCAATAAACGCAGCTTGGTGCTCAACCTTAAACATGAGATGGGGCGAGATGCCTTGCTCAAGTTGGTTGCGCAGGGAGATGTGCTGGTGAGCAATATCCGTCCGCAGGCGATGGCGCGCTTGGGGTTGTCCTATGAGGATGCGGCAGCGGTCAACCCACAGATTATCTATGTCGCCTGTTTTGGTTTTGGGCAGGATGGTCCCTATGCCGAGCGCACCGCCTATGACGACCTGATCCAAACCATGTCGGGTGTCCCCAATCTCTTTGAGCGAGCCTATGGTGATGCACCCAAGTTTCTGCCTGCTAATTTCTGCGACCGTGTGACTGGACTCAATGTGGTCAACGCGGTGACAGCAGCGTTATTCTACCGTGAGCGCACGGGCAAGGGGCAGGCCATCGAAGTTCCTATGTTTGAAACGATGGTCCAGTTTTTGATGAGCGACCATCTGGGTGGCTATACCTTTGAACCACCCGAAGGCGTTCCAGGCTATGAGCGCATTGTCAACCCCAACCGTCGCCCCTATGCCACCAAGGATGGCTATATCGGCTTGCTGGTCTACAACGACAAGCAATGGGCGGAGTTTTTGCAGATGATCGACCGTCCTAATTTAATCGGACAGGGCATCTTTGCCACCATGAAAACACGGGGGCAAAACATTGTCGAGGTCTATGGCTTTGTACAGGATTGCTTCCGTCAACGCACAACCGCAGAGTGGCTTGACCGATTGTCTAAAACAGACTTGCCCCATGCCGCCGTTTCCACGCTGGAAGATGTCTTTGCGGATGAACATCTGCAAGCGATTAATTTTTTCCCAGAGCAGGATCACCCCAGCGAAGGGCGTATCCGTACCACAGCCATCCCCAGCACATGGTCTGAGTCGCAGCCGAGTTTGCATCGCCACACACCGCTGCTGGGGCAGGATAGTCGTGAGGTGCTGCGCGAGTTGGGGTATGATGAGGATAAAATCACTGCGTTGGTTGACGCCGGAACAACAACTTGAGTGCATTTCTTATGAATGGCGATATGCCAAAGGGTTAAAACTCAATTGACGATGAAAAATATCATCCTAAATATGAACCAACACGTTCAATTCCATATGTAAGAAAATAGGTTTTGGGCACATAAATGAACTTCTCACTAAACCAAGAACAACAAGAAATTCTTAGCCTCATCCGTGATGTCTGCCAAGAGTTTGACGATGACTACTGGCTTGAAAAAGACCGTACTGGCGATTTCCCCTTTGACTTTCATGCCGCGCTCGCCAAGGTCGGCGCATTGGGCATTGCCATGCCAGAGGAGTATGGTGGTGTCGGACTGGGCATCACCGAGGCAGCGTTGATGCTTCAGACCGTTGCGCAGTCAGGTGGGGCGATGGCAGCGGCGTCATCGGTACATATGAACATCTTTGGGCTGCACCCGGTCGTCGTCTTTGGCACAGAGGAACAGAAAAATCGCTGGTTGCCCCCGTTGATTGCAGGCAAGGAACTGGCCTGTTTTGCTGTCACCGAACCCAATACGGGGCTAAATACGCTCAAGCTGACCACAAAGGCCGAACGACATGGGGATCACTATGTCGTCAATGGCGAAAAGGTGTGGATATCGACGGCGCAGGTTGCCAACAAGATGTTGTTGTTGGCGCGCACCACGTCGCTGGAAGAACTGGAACGGACGGGACGCAAAACCACAGAGGGGCTGAGTCTCTTTTATATTGTTCTGGACCGCACAGCCATCGAAGTGCGTGAAATCGACAAGATGGGACGCAAGGCCGTTGACTCCAATGTCGTGTTTATCGACAACCTCACCATCCCTATGACAGACCGCATTGGCGAAGAGGGCAAAGGGTTTCACTATATTTTGCATGGCCTAAACCCAGAGCGTATCCTGATCGCAGCCGAGGCCATCGGCATTGGCAAGGCAGCACTGGACCGAGCGACCAGCTATGCACAAGAACGAATTGTCTTTGACCGCCCGATTGGACAGAACCAAGGTATTCAACACCCATTGGCGCGCTGCTGGATGGAATTGGAGGCGGCACATTTGATGATGCTCAAGGCGGCGTGGCTCTATGATTCGGGGCAGTCGTGTGGGGCTGAGGCCAACGCCGCCAAATATCTGTCAGGAGAAGCGGGGTTCCGCGCCTGTGAGACAGCCGTGTTGACACATGGTGGCATGGGCTATGCCAAAGAATATCATGTTGAACGCTATCTGCGCGAAAGCATGATACCACGCATAGCCCCTGTCAGCCGCGAGTTGATCATGAGCTTTATCGCGGAGAAAGTGCTAGGGTTGCCAAGATCGTATTAACAGTGGGCCGGTGCGTCGGTGTTCGGTAGCCAATCATCGAACCAACGCACCGAATACTGACGCACCGAATACCGAATACCAATCTACCGCTCCACCATCGAAACTTCATTATCTACCCACACACCACACGCCCCGCCCATTGGCGAAACGTCAAGCCACTTTTCATCGCCAGCAAAGGTCAACATCGGCTGGGTATAACTGGTCAAATTCTCTGATTCGGCAGTAACATAGTGACCGATCAGCGAACGACGAAAGCGACTCTCGGTGCGGTTAGAGAAGCTGCCATGAATGACACTGCCGTTAAAGAAGAGCATATCCCCAGCGTCCATCTTCATGGCTTCGGGTTGCATCTCTTCACTCAACGGCACAGTGACATCGGTAAAGCTTTCAGTGGTGTCAGCCTGCACAGCGCAGAGGACAGGCAAATCACCAGTGCTGGGAACCACCTGTAAACAGCCGTTATTCTCATCACAATCATCCAACGCCAACCACGCTGCTACGCAAGTGCCGGGCCGTGCGCGCAGATAATATTGATCTTGGTGCAGTGCCTGTCCCCGTGCACCTGGTGGCTTGAAGTAAAGCATACTCTGGACCGCATAGGGGTCGTTGCCCAAAAAGGCATTAAGATGCTGACGGATACGGTCATCCAGCAGCCACGCAAGCGTGGTCTCATCCCAGCGATGCATGTGGATCATGCGTGGGTATTGCTGGAGCGGGTCAGCCTTGTTGATATCCCCGTCGCTGATTTGGACACCTGCAAAATCGCCTTCGTATTCGCCGTTATGACGCAGGTCCATGTAATGCTGTTTGTACATGGCGATCTCATCCTCTGAAAAGAGGCCACGCGCGACTGCATAGCCGTTTTGTTGAAAATGCTGTGTAAGAGTTGATTCAACCATTGATAGCTCCTTTGTTTTGTCAGTCTTATTCTACATACAATAAAAAATTTTTCCCGTACATGGCAAACAGATTATAATTGTCTCTATTATAACATTTATCAATCTTGAATCAGAACTGACCTTGCTCAACGAATGTCGCAGGATACGCATATAGTCAACGATACAATCAATCGCATGAACACAAACCAGCTCATCCAATATCAATTAGCCATCGAATGCATTGGCCTCAACCACGAAGGACTGCTGATGCGCATACCTGGCCCCAACCCAGACGACATCGCCCGTGTCTATGTCTATCGAAATGAGGCACAATACTGGGTCTATTTTCGTCATGATGTGGCTCCGGCCATTCGCAGCCAGATAGCGGCACTGGACCAAGCCGATGTCTACCATAATCACGACACCATCCGCACCTTGCTGGCGCAGGATAGTCCGTGTGAGGAGATGTTCATGGGGCAGACCTATCTGTTTCCAGCCATACCAACCGCCAGTGATTTTGCCGATGTCGTGCCACTCACCGGTGAACACCACGCACTGTTGAACGACCCGATTCCCGCCCCCATCGTCGAAGGCAATCCCCTCTTTGCAATCATTCGAGATGGCAAAATCGTCTCGGCCTGTCAATCAACCGGTGAGAATGACAAGGCAGCGGAAAGCTATGTCTATACCGATGAAGCACATCGTCGGCAAGGATTGGGGCGACAGGTGACGATGGCGTGGGCCGCACATGTGATGAGCGCGGGCAAGGTGGCCTTTTATTCACATGCGTTGAGCAATGTGGCATCGGCGAAAGTGGCGCAAAGTTTGGGGCTTAGACCCTGTTTCTCGTGTGTGAATTATGCGTGATGTGTATGTAGGAAAACAAACTATGACTCTCAAACACCAACTCATCATTTTCTACGGCTCTAGCCCCGGTGCGGGCAAATCCACACTCTCATCCTTTCTGTACGACCAACTGCGTCTGCATGACATGCCCATGCGCTGGGTCTATGAAAACGACCTGCTCTATTTGGATGCGTTCCAGCAATTTGTGCAGGAAGTGCAAAGCGGCAATCGTCAACAGATCGACACGCTGTTGGCTGCCTCGCACCAATTTGTAAGCGAATTCATCGGCAATGACACCAGCAGAGATACAGTATTGCTGATGGATTCCATTTTCCCCTGTTTCAACTGGCTGGTGGCGACAGGGTATTACAGTCACGAGCGCATCCAAGCATTTGGTCTGACACTCGAACAAATTTTGACCCCGCTCAACCCGTTGACTATCTATCTCGACGTAGACCAACACACAGCCCTCACACGAGCGGTGGCGCAACGGGGGCAACAATGGCTCGATGACACAATCAGGGACATGAGCGGGTATGGCCTCCACCAAGACAAGCCGCCACAGACCTTTGACGATGTGGTCGCCTATTTCAAGATGGCGGGAGACTTGAGTCTGGCATGGTTGCAGGGATGGCAAAGTGATGTGCTGGTGTTGGATGCAACCCACAATGATATCGAGCACTTGAAAGCGTTGCTATTGGCAGAGATTGGGTTGGATGAATGGCAAGCGGATGTCACCGTTGATGTCGCATCACTCCAAGCATTGACAGGGGTCTATGTAGGCGACGATGTTCATGCCCATCTCCAAAAACAGTTGGCGGTGACATTGGTGGATGATACTTTGTGGGTAGACGCCTATTGGCCGACTGGATCAGTGCTTGTACCAGAGGGAGAACATCGTTTCCGGCTCCAGAATACCAGTCATCGCATTGAGTTTGGACAATTTCAAGATGGGCAACCCAACCGATTAACCTATGACAATCAAGGCGGGCTTTCTTACTATCACCGTGTTCAACTAACGGAGGCGAACTATGAGGCATAATAAGCTGGTGCGTGATAGAATTCCTGAGATTATCCACGCCAATGGTCAAGTCGCCACCACCCGTGTACTTAGTGAAACCGAGTATTTGGCTGCGCTGAACGCCAAACTGCACGAGGAAGTGGCCGAATTCTGTGCCTCCCATAACCCGGAGGAGCTTGCCGATATCCTTGAAGTTGTCTATGCATTGGCGGCATCGCTGGGCGTGGATGAGGTCGAACTCAATGCGATGCGGCAACATAAACGGGTTGAACGTGGTGGCTTTGAACACAGGGTGTTTCTCATCGAAACGCAAACAGGGCCAAACGGATGATAAATTATGATGCAGCATCAACAAAGACCAAGTAAGATCGGGCATCAAGTATTTTTGCCGACGGTGAGCCGTTGAGGATGGGTGTGGGGTGATACCGCAATACTTGGACGCGTTGTTTCCTTTCGTGTATACTATAAATGTTCTAATTTAAATTGAATAGGCAAGTAGAAACCAGTATCACAGACTTGTTATCTGTTGCGCAGGTAGCCAACCTGCGATACTGGTGCAGGTAGCCAACCTGCGCAACAGATAACAAGTCTGTGATACTGGTTTCTACTTGCCTATTCAATTTAAATTAGAACATTTATAGTATACACGAAAGGAAACAACGCGTCCAAGTATTGCGGTATC
>JBCCFC010000354.1:0-10749 GCA_039029935.1 Chloroflexota bacterium | reverse complement strand
GATATTACTAGCAACACAGATGCTAGTAGCTGCTCTTAACATTTCTATAGATGCAATCACACCTGTATCAGCAACAAAACTATCTAATGGATCTGTTCCTTGTTCGACTTCTATTCCATCTAATATGCCATCAACATCTGTATCAGGTAATAAAGGGTCTGTACCATAAATAACCTCGACAATATCAGGCAGTCTATCATTATCATAATCCCAAGAAGTCGTATCCGCATCAAGGGACATTAATATAAATCTAGGCAATGCATAAGGTTGGTTTGTACTTAAGTATGGATATGAAATACCATAAGAATTTGTTTGAGAGTCATGAAACGCTACACTAATTAGTGTTCCGTTATTCGGTATAAATAGACGATACGCCCCATAGGGTTCTGTATACCCTCTAAGATATGAGGATTCATTCCCTTGTACAATATGTGCAGCATATCTTATTGGATAGGGTGGTGCGTTGTCATCTGTTTGCCGTAAATCATCGATAAGAGGTTCGATTGATAATCTGTAATTATATAAAAACTGTTCAGTATCCCCACCAGCGACTCTGTCTGCCTCCAGAATAAGTGCATCTATTTCATCTTCTATAGCTAATGGTATAGCCAAACCTGTGATTGAGTATGGATACATGAGTTGACTAACTTGGAGATGTATTTGTATAATTTCTTCGAACATTTCTTGCTCATTATGTGGGAGCCTAGCTGTCCTATTTTTACATAAGCACTTGTTACGGTCTCTATCATATGCTTCATCAACACCAGCTTGACATGTTTTTTTTGCAAACCAATTAGCTATGCGCTTGTGTACTGGTATTAAAGAACATAGTCGAGCTTGTGCTAGATATCCTGGCATAAGCTCATCAATACAACTACTAGAAGGTTTACAGCGGTCCGGTGTACGACGAGGGCTTGGCTCGACAGGCAATGGCCCACTTCCATGCCAACCCGGAGCTTGTATACCTACACCAGAGTCGGTACAAACCATCTTGCCATCCTCACTGACGGTCATTGAACCATTCGGCTCCCATTTTCCAGTATCATGATTGAAGGAGAGTAATGTTCTCTTATCCCCTGGTACTGGATATTCGCCCGTATCCGAATCAGGCAAATTAGGAAAACAAGCAGGCACAGGCTCATCAAAATTGGTCGCACCCGGTGCCATCACAGCAATATCGAGCTGATGATTCAATCCTGGCGGCAGCGGTCCCGGCAAACGCTCCGACGAAACCGGAATAATCGTCACTTGGTCCGTGACATTGCCCTCTTCATCCATCGCAGAATTGGCAGGGACTGTAATCACCGTACGCGCCCATACCTCTTCGCCGATGTCTTCTGTGGCAAATATCTCTTTGACTTCGGCCAACCCTGCATCGCCAAATCCAACGGGTGTATCTTCGGTATCGGACAACGTGACTAAATCACCCGCATCAACCGTCGGCAGGAAGATGTCAAAGGGTTCGCCATCCATCGTCAGTTGAATACTCTGTCCAGCCACGCTTTCAAAGGGTTTGCCCACAGTGGCGTATTGGGTATTGGGCAGGGCGTTGGTCGCGGTGCTGCCGTCAATATGCACAAAGAATTCAGGCGCAGGCACATTGACTAATTTGAAGCGACCGTTGGCATCGGTCACGGCATTAGCATCGGGCAAGCCATCCACACGAATGGTGACACCCGCAATGGGGATATTGGAGCCATCCGGGTTGGTGTTGTAGGAGTCGTAGACATAGCCCCAGACCTCGGTTCCGTCAATTGTACTCAAGCTGAGGGTATCAAAATCAACCAACAACGTCCCGCCGGCCACATCATCGCCATCCACATCAATGGCATTGCCAAAAGTGTCTTGCAGTTGGTCGCCGTTGATGGTCAGCCGTATGCGTGAACTGGCGGGCAGGTAGTCGTCATAAAAGAGCGTGAGACGCAGCCCATCAGCGGAGACATGTTGTCGTGCGGCCAGCACCTCGCCGCCAAACTGGGCATAGACAGCCTCGGTTGTCACGCTATCAGGGTCAATGGGCACATTGAATTCCAAAACGGTCTCACGGGTGACAGCGACATCATCTTCACCATCCGAGGGGCTGGTTTGCACCAAGGCAGCGGCTGGCAACACGATGATTGTGCCTGTCTGGTTGGGGTATGCAGGGTCATGGTAGGTATAGGTTCCCGGTGTATCAAAGGTCTGGGCAAATTGCTCACCGGGCTGTAAGGCGTTGCTTGTCCATGCAGCCTGCACCTGTGCAATCGGCGTTGGTGGTGCTTGGCCCATGTTGTTGGGCTTATCCTCCACAACCAACTCGGCAAAGGGACCCGTTGCAGGAACAGCCGTAGGGATGGCTGTTGCGGTTGCATTCGTATTCTCAACAATGGGCAAATAGACATCGGGTGGGTTCACAGATTTAATCGCAGGTTGATTTTCCCCTGTCGTTCCATCACCGGAGATGATGGGCAAAAAGGAGAAATAGTCCTCTGGTGTACTGGTAGGCAGCGGTGTTGCCGTCAGCAGGGGCGTTGGTGATAACGTTGCTGTTGCAGTACTATCAGGTGCAGGGATGGGCGTATCGGTCGTAGGCATGTTGGTGGGCAGTGGTGTTGACGAAGGGTCAAGCGTTGGTTGGCTTGTCACAGTTTGGTCGGTTTCGGTTGCAGTAGCAATGGGCGTTTGGGTCGGTGTCGAGTCAAGCTCTTGACCAACGGGTGTCACTACCTCTGTTGGGAGACTGGTTGGGATAGCCGTTGATGTTGGTGATAGTGGGTCAGGTGCAGATGATGTTATCGGTGTTACTGTGTCCACAGGATTAACAGGCGTGGGTGATTCAACCGCACCTGTTGATATGGGCGTGGTTTCAGGTTCAAGTGTTGATTCGGCAGTGAGGGTAGAGACCAATGTTGTCTCAATTGTCAGTGTGGCGGTGGGTGTCGTTGTTGAGCCAAGGTCCGTGTTAGGCGGTGTGGCAGATGGCGTCGATGTTGACGTTGCGGTCACTGTTGCCGTAGATGTTGCAGTGTTGGTCGGACGAGGCGTTGCGGTATTTGTTGGACGAGGTGTTGCCGTTGGGATATCTGTTGGCGTCATGGTTGATGTTGGCATCGGCGTCATGGTTGGCGTTGGTGTGGGCGAAGACGTGGCAGTCGAAGTTGCCGAAGGTGTTGAAGTCGAAGTAGCTGTTGATGTGGCTGTTGAAGTGGATGTAAAGGTGGCAGTCCCAGTTTCCGTAGGCGTTGCGGTCGATGTAGAGGTTGATGTCGCCGTCGGTGTGACAGGTGTCCCTTCGCTGATTTGGCGCGCCACACTGTCGTCATTCTGCCATACAACTTCTGCGCCAAGGGCAATGGTGATGGTTGCGGGTTCAAAGCCTGACCCTGTGATTGAAATTTGGTTGGTTTCTTGTGCAGCACGGCGTGTATCCGCCAATATGGTCGCGGAACGAGTTGTAGAACGATAGTCCGATGCTGCTAGGTCTTCAGTTGGCAACATCACATCTACATCGTATGGTGTAATTGCTGCGACCTGTGCCGATGGCATGGTTAATAGGCTGATGATCAACGCAAAGTTGACCAACAGATGGATGGCATGGTATACGGATGGCTTCAATGGCGACATGACGGTTCCTTTTCGGTGTATGAGAGCGATAGAATCGACATTTTAAGTGATCAACTCTAGGGCTTCCCGATCTCGTAAAACTTATCCTGGCGGCATTATAATAGAAATTGTGATGAATGCAAAACGGAGAAGAGAAAAATAGCGTTTATATACGACGTATACAGTGTTGACGGCGTTACTTTCAAAGCTAATATACGAACAAAATATTATGTTCCAGTAGCAAAAAAGGACCATCACGATAGTGAGTCGCAACGGTCTTTTTTCCTGTTGTAATTAAGAGGCTCTCTCTGGTACAAAACGTTTGACAATACGTTTTTCGTCATCTGAAAACAGTCCTAGAACAATTGTGAACATCATTCTACCGATCCCTCACCCGCAAACACATCCTGCCAAGACACCGCCGTAATCAATTGAACCACCCAGGCTTCTAGCTGTTTCACATCATCCATCTGTTCAATTTGTCCCAGAACGCTCTCTGGGACATCGGTAAACTTTTGCGCTAGCTGTAAAAATAACATCCGACGCAAACTTTGAATCTGTCCTTCTTCAAGCCCCTCTTCACGGCCTTTCTCCAGCCCCTCTTCACGGCCTTTCTCCAGCCCTATAGCATGGCCTGCGGTGTGACCTGCACGATGACTTGATTGAATGACATCCTCATACGTATTCTCATCAAGAATTTTCGCCCGTTCCGTTGGATTCAACCCATCCTCGGCAATCAGTGCCATTGCCTTATGAAAAATATCTCGCTCATAGTTTAGCTCTGGATTGGTCGGGTGCTTGAGACTTTCAACCACCAAATTCATCCAATCTGCAACACCTTTGGGTGTTTCTGCATCCGCGTAATGAGGATTGAGAAAAATAAGTCTATGTGGATAGACGTTAATGACTTCGCCTGTATGTGTCTTCGTCTCAATCGTGTTCGTCAAGATACTCTTTTGATAGGTCTTATCATGAACTTGCTGTGTCAACCAAACAATTGTATAGACAGTGCGGTCCATGGTATAAGTTTTATGACTTTTGACCTGTTCAATAATCGCAATCAAAAAATAATAGAAAAAGCGGTCATAGTGGTTGCCATAGCGTACACGCTGAATTTCAATGACAATGCGATTCTTGGGGTCATCCACAAAGATATCATAGGCTATATCTACCTTGCCCACTGGTGGTGCAAATTTTTTTTCGGTTTCAATCTGCGCCGCGGTGATTTGTAGGTCCAAGCCAAGTAAATCCTTGATAAATTCGTTGAGAATATCTGGATCACGAAACAATTTCTTGAAAACAACTGAATTATCTAATCGTGCAATATGCACGTTTTGGATTGATTTTTGTGTCATGAAATATTCCTATCTGTTAATCCCTCGATAGTATTGAGTTCTATACATCTAGCTTATTTTCAGCATTGACAAGCTCTTCCACTGCCAAATAGAATTGTCCAAAATCATCTAGCCGGAGCAGTGCAGCCCAAACAGAATTAAATTTATCATGATTGCTGATAGTCGATAAAAGCTCTTGTACACGCAGATACTCAGCGGCAGATGGATCATAACGGGAAACCATGAATTTAAGTATATCTTGACGCCGCACCTCCATCTCCTTTAATCTAAGCGTCTTGACACGTTCAAGCTCCTGTTGATGTTGAATACGTTCTCTTAGCCATACCTCGCGTTCTTGTTGAAAACTTTGACGCTCTTCGCGTAGCACCTCACGTTCCGCTGCGCGGCCCTCTTCACGTAAACGACGAATAAATGGTGTATCCAGTACCCAATCATCATGTCTAATCAATGTCTCAACCATTTTGATTATCTCCTCATCTTGCACCCGCACAATATAATCCAACTCGCGCAGTCGCATCGGTTTCCATGTTGATTTACCTTGAAATTCAATGTGTAAGAGGACTCGATCGTATGTTTGACCTTTCCTTGGACCAGACTCATGCACCATAGGTTGTGCTAAGGTAATCCAATAGAGTGTGTCCGCAGAGAGGGGTACAGGATCATCCTGTAGTTCAATATTCGCCTCCTCAGCACGGGAGACTTGTGTCTTCAAAAGCCACTCTGCAAAATCAATTGGTGCCATACCCACAAGCCGTTTCAAGGGGCTATCCGTTTCATTCTTCTTCTTTTTTGTTTTGTTGTTTGCCATGATGATTTTACTCCAACGTTGCTGTCTTTGCCAAGTCACTTCGTACACAAAGAGAACACTCTGTTGAGCCTATTTCTCAGATACCCTTTTCGCATCTTTTGGGTATCCAAAGTATAGCATACTTGTTCGTCCTCAAAAATTTTCCATCACCCAAAAGCGAAAGAGAATGATGAACAAAAATTTTTCCCATCCAAAAAAATAGGCTATACTATCCCCAATCACAGCCAACGTGATGTCTAGCCAACGGAGCCAAACACATGCCAAACAAAAACACACAATCAACACCTATACTCGTTCTGATTCTCATCGCGCTTATCGCGCCTATCGCTGTCTACACGGCGTCAATTTTTGCTGCGGAAACACCGACAACCGTCACGATTTCTGACACGATTCTCACGTCCAACGCCAAACGCTTTGGCATCAACGTTGATGCGCGCGACCCTGCCGATTCAGCCCAACACATCAAGAACATCCTCATCAATCCGGGGTTTGAGGCGGGTGTCTTTAGCAGCATCATCCATGTCGGTGCGGAATCAACGGGTGATACGGTGATTCATGCCTACAACAATACGCGCCAGCCAGAGGATTTCTGGAACGGGGCGACCTATGAGTTTGCCAGTGGTACGGCGATTGGGCGCACGGGTGTCATCAGCGACTTTACGCATGTGGATGGCAAATATGTCTTTCATCTAGACAGCGATGGGGCTGTGCCTGCGGAATGGGATACGCTGTTTGTCAGCAAGCCGATATCGGGGATTGCCAATGATTGGGGCAACAACTACACGGCGGACACGACGACCACGCGACCGGGTAGTCCGGGGCAACAGTCGGTGCATATGGTGCATTCGGCCGCATACTCATTGTTTATGGACAACAATTGGGGTGGCAAATTCCCGACATCGGGCAAGATGATCCTGATGGAGGGCAACTGGCGGTTGAGTGTGTGGGCGAAGGCCAAGACGAACGGTGAGGAGATGTGGGTGCGTTTCCGGCGCGGTGATGAGGCGACCTTTATCGACGAGACATTGACATTGACCGACGGTTGGCAGGAATACACGATTGATGTCAATATCCCTGTTGGCACAGACCCCATTGGTCCCTATGGCGAGTCGGGCAGTCATCCCAATTTGAGCCTTGACTTTTACACGCTGGCAGCGGACTCGGAGATTTGGCTCGATGATGCATCGCTGCACAGCACGGACCACGCCAACCCGCAGGAAAATTTCACCGTCTTTACCGACGCCTATGTCAACGCACTCAAGGACTTGCAGCCGGGTATTTTACGCTCGTGGGGTACACAGGCGGGCATGGATTTGGACACCTTTGTGGCCGAACCTTGGGCGCGCAAGACGCACAATTACAGCTTGACCAGCAGCAACCCCTATCGTTATGGCTATTCGTTGCATGAGTTTCTTGAACTCTGCGCCGAGGTAGGGGCCGAGCCTTGGATTGTGCTGCCCCCAACGTTGTCCAGCACGGATTTGGATGACCTCATGGCCTATTTGGGGGCCGTGTTTGATGAACAGGGGGATAGTGGCGAAGTCTATGCGGACAGACGCGCGGCAATGGGGCAACCCGCGCCTTGGACCGATGTCTTTACTCGCATCCACATCGAGTATGGACACGAAACCTCGTTCAACGGCAGCAAGGGGCATGGCATCAACGGCAGCGTACGGACGGCGCAAGTTGCCAACAGTCGGCTTGCTATGCTCAAGGCCAGCGATGAGTATGATGCGGACACGTTCAATCTGATTATCCCCGGTTCGGCGACCTATCCGCCGACACAACAGCGCATCGACGCCAACAGTGATGCCCACGACACCATCAGTGTTGCGCCCTATTTTGATAATCCCGGCGATGATGAGAGTAACCGTTATCCACCACTCTTTGCCCGTCCTGTCCAAGATGTCACGACAGGCGAACTCAAGCAGGGGGTTGATCATCTGACGACATCGGGCAAAGGCACTCAACTGGCGGTCTACGGGCTTAACTTTAGCGATTATACCAGTGATGCCTCTGGGGAGACACGCAATGAGATGATTACGGGGTTGGGGCATGGCATTGCGCAACCGCTCTATATGCTCACCTATCTACGTGAACTTGGTATCATCGACCAGATTGCCCATTCGTCGTTGGGTCATGCCAATGCCTATCAAAGTGGAACCCGCCTCCGGTTGTGGGGGCTATTGCGTGATATTGCGGCAACAGGACGCAAACGTCCGGCATGGCTGGGCTTGGAGATGGTCAATAAGGCCATTCAGGGCAACCTCATCACAACCAGCCAGAGTGGTGGAAATCCAACATGGACGCAGGCAGCGATCAACGGGGTTGATGCGGAAATCCAGGTGAATGAGATTCAGTCGTTTGCCTTTCAGGATGGCGACAGCTACGGTCTTGTGCTGTTCAATCTAAGCATGGACACCGCACACGCGGTCACGCTTGAGCTACCCACTCCACCCCAGAGCAATGCCACCTATCATCAACTGCGTGCCGATAACATCAGCGACAACAATGAGATGATACAGACAGTGGATATCCAGACGATTGCCCTGACTGATTTTGACAACAACTATCCCCTGCAACTCCCTGCGCACTCTGTGCATGTCATCACATGGCAGCGTGATTTGAACATCCCGACGGCGACACCTACCTTCACTCACACACCAACGCCGACCGACACACCAACATCGACACCGACAATGGTACCCGATGCATCCATCACCGATATCGAAGTGGGTGTAGAGTCGCTGGTGACAGACATCAAACGCTTTGGTATCCAAGTGCCCGGTCATAATCGTGGATTGGCTGCGCAACATCTCAAAAATATCTATGACAATCCAGGCTTTGAGGCCAGCATCTTCAACAGCGTCTTCTATGTCGGTGAAGGGTCGAGCGGGACACGTATTGTGGTCCAGTATGGCAGTGGTCAACCCGCAGGCTATTGGACAGGGGCAACCTATGAGATTGCGACGGGTCCGGCCAAAGACCGCACAGGCACTGTCACCGATTTTGCGATTGAGGATGGTCGCTATGTGTTTACCTTGGAGGGTGATGGTCTTGCCCCAGATGTAGGTGATGTCGTGTTTATACACCAGACATTGGCAGGAATTGGGGCTGCGGTTTTGGGCGATGGCTATAGTGCCGACACCAGCACGACGCGCCCTGATAGTCCTGGTCAGCAGTCGTTATACTTGACTCACCCCGCTGAGTACACGATGTACTGGGACAACTGGTGGGGCGGTCATTTCCCCACATCAGGCAAGATGATGCTGATTGAGGGCAACTGGCAGTTTTCGATCTGGGCAAAAGGCAAGCAGCATGGTGACAAACTGCGGGTGCTCTTTAGTCGTGGTGCAGGCGGTGGCACAGAGGCCACGTTTATGGACAGCACCTTTACGCTGACTGACCAGTGGCAACACTATACACGCACCTTTGCCGTGCCAGCGGGCATGGACCCCGTCGGTCCCTACACCGAAGAAGGCAGTCATCCGAGCTTGACCGTCAACTTCTACAGTGTGGCCAATACCAGCGGTGCGGCCACCGAAGTGTGGGTCGATGATGTGGAACTCCACAATCTGGATGACACCAACCCAACTGTTTTCACGGATGCGTATGTCAATGCGCTGCTAGACCTTAACCCTGGCATTTTGCGGACCGCTGACCAGCATGTCGGCACAACGTTGGATGCACAATTGGCCGAATCTTGGGCGCGCCCAGCCCACAATTTCCGACTCAACCACACCTCTGCCACCAACTTTAGCTATTCGCTCCATCAATTCTTGGAACTCTGTCAGCATATCGGTGCAGAGCCTTGGTACTTACTGCCGCCGACCTTCACAAAGGAAGAATACACGCACCTGATGGATTACCTGAGCGCACCTGCTGATGGCAACACACCCTATGCCGACAAACGCGCTGCGCTGGGACAGACCGCGCCTTGGACCGACGTGTTTGACACCATCCATCTCGAACTTTCGTGGCACGGCGGGGCCAATAAGGGGCAGGGCTTTGAGAACAGCATCGACATGAGCCGCATTGCGCATGACCGCTTCCCGCTCTTCATCCAACATCCGCATTATGACGCCAACGGCTTTAACCTGATTTTGCACGGCTTACAAAATTATCCATCGACCCATCAAAAAATCGACGCCGACAGTAAAGTGCATGACACCATTGCCGTCGGTCCGCGCATCGGCCACCTGACTGACTATGGCTCAGATGCCGAACGCTACTACCCGCTCTTTGCCAAAGCGCAACAGGATGTGGAAATCCTGACAGGCTGGCTGCAACACAGTCAATACTGGCTCAACGCATCGGGACAAGAAACGGGCATGGCAATCAACGGCATCGCCATCAACACAGGCGCAGAGGATGGCATTGTACCTGACGGTGATGAACCACCGCTGGACGTATACAACGATTTTGTCACCGGACTCAACATGGGCATCGCCTTGCCGCTCCACATGCTCACCTATCTGCGCGACCTTGGCATCATCGACCAAGTGGGGTACTCGTCTCTGGGCTTTATCGACCAGACCGTGCAGGATGCCGAGGGCAATACGCAATATGTCTATCTGCCCGGTATGCTGCGTGACATTGCTGCCACTGGACGCAAACGCCCGACATGGCTGGGGCTGGAGTTGATCAACAAAGCATTACAGGGCAATCTAGTCGCAACCAGACACTATGGCGACAATCCGTCATGGACCCAAGCCGCCATCAATGGTATCACCGCACCAGTGGATATCCACTATGTTCAATCCTTTGCCTTTCAGGATGGCGACCAACACAGCATCGTCCTCTTCAACCTGTATCTGGAGGAAAGCCAGTGGGTGCGGCTGCATCTACCTGCACCAGCACAGAACGCGGTGCGCCATCAACTGGCATCAGCGAGCATCCACGATGACAACGAGGATGGCGAGGCGGGTCGATCACCAGCAGAACCGGCTCAAATCGCCTCGGATCGTCGCTTTTGACGCCCAATCGATCAGCTTCAACCCGACG
>JBCCFC010000353.1:0-10756 GCA_039029935.1 Chloroflexota bacterium | reverse complement strand
GCTGAAAGAGTTTGAGCCTGTTATACAGGTTGCAGAAGGGTAGTAGTTGAAGGGTTGAAAAGTTGAAAGGTTGAAAAGGGGAAGAGTTGAAGGGTTGAAAGGTTGAGTTAGTTTTCAATTCACTGTGCAATTACAGGCTAATTTAGTTAAATTCAACAACATCAAAGGGGTTGCGGTAGTGTGTCCACCGCAATATATGGATAGAACTGTAACTATGCTATACCCTTTAACTCTTCAACCTTTCCACTTTTAACCCTTCAACCTTTCAACCTTTCAACTCTTCAACCCTTCAACTTTTCTCACTCTTAAATTTCTAAAAAATTTCACTAAATAAAAATCTGTAACTAAAAATTAAGGAAAAGATTTCCAATGAGTGATTTTCCAACAAAGGCCAATGTGGTCGTGATTGGTGCGGGTATTGTGGGCAACTGTGTTGTCTATCATCTCGCCAAACTGGGCTGGAAGGACATTGTTTTATTAGACAAAGGTCCATTGCCCAATCCTGGTGGCTCCACAGGCCATGCATCAAACTTTATTTTTCCAGTTGACCATTCCAAAGAAATGGCGATGCTCACGCTTGATAGCATGAAGCAGTATAAAGAATTGGGTGTTTTCACTGAGAGTGGTGGTATTGAGGTCGCACGCACAGAGGAGCGCATGGAAGAGTTGCGCCGTCGCATGGCTTCTTCCAAATCTTGGGGTGTCGAGTCACACTTAGTAACACCTGCCGAAATCAAAGAGATGGTTCCCTTTATTAATGAAGAAATCATCTTGGGCGGTTTTTATACACCATCGACGGGTGTAGTTGACTCTCTGCGAGCGGGTACGATTATGCGCGAGAAGGCGCAGGAACTGGATGCACTGACGATCTTCCCCAACACGGAAATTGATGACATCGTGGTCAAGGATGGCAAAGTTCATTCAGTTGTCACCCAAAAGGGAACGATTGAGTGTAACTATATCGTCGTTGCCTGTGGTGTGTGGAGTCCACGCATTGCAGAAATGGCTGGCTCGTCGATTCCGTTGACGCCTGCCGTGCATCAGATGATCAGTGTGGGCCCAGTTCCGGTCTTTAGCACAACTGTTGGTGAAATCGAGTACCCAATTGTGCGTGACATGGACACCTTCTGTTATGAACGTCAACATGGCGGTGACATGGAAGTCGGTTCCTATGCACATCGTCCGATTCTGATGGATGCCAATGACATTCCATCTATCGAAGAATCGCAACTGTCACCAACTGAGTTGCCGTTCACGGAGGAAGACTTTGAGCAACAACTGGAAGAAGCGTTGGAATTGATGCCAGATATTCTGGGCGATGAAACCGTTGGTATTCGCTACGCTATCAATGGCCTGTTGTCGCTGACACCTGATGGCGCACCAATTTTAGGTGAAACGCCAGATGTTAAAAACTTGTGGTCAGCAGCAGCAGTGTGGATCAAGGAAGGTCCAGGCGTAGGTCGCATGGTTGCTGAGTGGATGACTCATGGTCATTCCGAGATTGATCCGCATCAGTCAGATATCGCACGCTTCTATGACTATGCACATTCCAAGAAGCACATCATTGACCGCACATCAGAGGCGTTTAATAAGACTTATGGTATTGTCCATCCCACCGAACAGTGGGAGTCCAGCCGCAACGTGCGTGTCAGTCCATTCTACCCACGCCAGAAAGAGTTGGGCGCAGTCTTCTATGAGACGGCTGGCTGGGAACGACCACAATGGTACGAATCCAATGCAAAATTGATGGAAGAATACCCATCTGAGTTGTACGAGCGACAAGGTGAATGGGAATCACGCTGGTGGTCGCCCATCATCAACGCCGAGCATCTTGCGATGCGTGACCGTGTGGCGATGGTGGACTTGACTGCTTTTGCCATCTTTGACATCAAGGGACCCGGTGCATTGGCACACATGCAGAAGGTTGCCATGAACCAGATGAATGTCAAGATTGGTCGTGCGGTGTATACACCAATCTTGGACGCCCAAGGTGGCTTCCGTTCCGACCTCACCATCATGCGTATCGGCAAAAATCACTTCCGCATTATTACGGGTGGTTCGGATGGTGGGCGCGACAAGAAATGGTTTAGCGACCACCTGCCAGAAGATGGATCAGCCTACTTGGAAGACCGTACATCGGCCATCTGCACGATTGGTGTGTGGGGTCCCAATGCGCGGGCAATGGTCCAATCTGTCACAGACAGTGATATGTCGGATGCCGCCTTCCCCTATGGCGCACTACGGGAAGTCCGCATTGGTCTAATCAAGACCCGTATGATGCGCATCTCCTATGTGGGTGAGATGGGCTGGGAGATTTATGCACCCATGGAGCATGGTCTCAAACTGTGGGACACGCTCTGGGAAGCGGGTCAGGCACATGGTGTTGTCCCAGCAGGTATCGGTGTTTATGGCACAACAGGTCGTCTTGAAAAGGGTTATCGTCTGATGGGTGCCGAGTTGGAGTGCGAGTACAATCCAGTTGAGGCGGGGCTGACACGCCCCAAGGTCAAGAAGCAGGATTTCATCGGCAAGGAAGCCTATCTCAAAGCACATGAGGAAGGCCCCGCGACAATCATGTGTACGCTGACCGTTGATGACCACACCTCCGCAGCGGGCATCAAACGTTACATGATGGGGCGTGAGCCAATCTTGACGTTGGATGGAGAGAGCATTGTCGATAGTCATGGCCGCATCTCATATGTTACGAGTGCAGGGTCTGGCCCCTCAATCGGCAAATTCATTCTGCTGGCTTATCTACCACCAGAATACGCGGTTGAAGGTACAAAACTGTTGGTCGAGTACATGGACGAGCAATATCCTGTGACCGTTGCTGTTGCGGGTGCTGGTTCGGTCTTTGATCCAGAGAATGAGCGTATGAAGGGCTAATTGTTGTGGAGTGTAGGGAGTGTGAGGACCTCCGGAAGGTGTTCAATTTTGGCACAAATTGAACACCTTCCGGAGGTCCCCCACGCTCCCGCACACCCACGTTTTGAAGGAAACACTAATATGACACTCGATATTCTGGTTTGTGTAAAGCGTGTGCCTGCACCGGGTGCAAAGATGACGTTGCTCGCGGATGAGCAGGACATTGAGACCAAGTATCTTGGCTTCACCATCAGCCCACATGAAGAGTGCGGTGTAGAGGAAGCGGTTCAACTCATCGAAAAGCATGGTGGTACATCAACGGTGCTGACATTGGGGACAGCCGATGCGGTCGAGCAGTTGCGCTACTGCATGTCGCTGGGTATGGATAAGTCGATTCTGCTGGAGCGCACGGGGCATGACTGGGACCCAATGGCAACATCACGGGCGATTATTGATGCGATTCAGGCGAGAAAAGATGCGGGTGAAAATTACAACCTGTTTATTTTCGGCAACGAATCTGCGGATTCTGGTGGCTATCAGGTGGGTACGCGCGTGGCTCACGCTTTTGACATGCCCTGTGTGACAGGCATTAAAAAGATTGAGATCACCGAAGCCGATGGGCAGCAAATGGCGATTGCCAGCCGTGAAACAGGTGCAGGCATGGAGGTCTTTGAAGTGCCGCTGCCCGCCGTGTTGACTGTCAAAGAGGGTATCAACTTGCCTCGATATCCATCCGTACCGGGGCGTCTCAAAGCCAAGCGCAAACCCGTAGATAAATCGACACCAACGGCTGTACCAGGTGGTCCGGTCAAATCGAAGATGGTGGTACCAGAGGAAGCAGGGAGCGAGGTCCAAATTTTGGGTCGCGGGCCGGAAGCTGCACCTAAAGTTGTCGATATTTTGAAAGAGCTGGGGGTGCTGTAATCATGATATTTGCATTGATTGATCACGATTTAGGCACAATGAACAAGATTTCATTGGAAATGCTGACGGCCGCAAATGCATTGGCGCAAGAAGTTGGTGCAAGTGTGGCTGCTGTTCTCATCGGTGAACCAGCGCGTGGTGTGGTCGATGAGTTGAAGGCATATGGCGTGAGTCAAGTACATCTCATTCAACATGCTGGGCTGGACGACTATGCCGCTGAAGCATGGGGCAAAAGTGTTGTGCAATTGATTGAGGCACAGCAGCCACAGGCAGTTGTCGCGCCGGGTACAGAGCGTGGACAGGAAGTCATGGCACATGTTGCTGCGTTTATGGATGCACCATTGGCCGCAAACTGCACTGCAATTCAGCCCAATGGCAGCGGCTACGATGTGACACGTGTCCTCTGGGGTGGGAGTTTGCTAGAAGAGTCCAAGCTGGAGGGTGGCACCAAGTTGCTGACTGTAGCGGCGCATGTCTTCTCTGGTGAAGAAGGGGAAGCCAGTGCCGATATGTCTGTCGAAGAGTTTGCGGCTACGCTGGAAGAAAAAGACTTCCGTACTCGCATCAAGTCACGCATTGTGCCGGACACCGATAAGGTTTCGTTGACTGATGCACGGGTCGTCGTCGGTGGTGGTCGTGGCGTGGGTAGCACCGCAGGCTTTGAAAGCTTGGAAGAGGTCGCACACCTTGTCAATGGTGCAGTGGGCTGTTCGCGTGCTGTGACCAGTCTAGGCTGGCGACCACATGCGGATCAGGTGGGACAGACGGGTGAGCGTATTGCGCCTGATCTGTATATCGCCTGTGGCATTAGTGGTGCGATTCAGCACATGGCTGGGTGTAAAGGCTCAAAGAATATTCTGGTCATCAACACGGACCATGAAGCACCAATTCTGTCCAAGGCCGACTATGCGATCATTGGTGATCTGCATGATGTGTTGCCAGCGATTAGTGATGCAATTCGGGCTGAGACGGGTCAATAGAAAGAAAAGCACGCGGATACAGAAAATAGGGTCGCGGATTGAGGGAGCGCGGATTAGCATTCAAAGAGGTGTCATTTTGAGCATAACTTTGGACATGGAAGGTTGCACCTATCGGTTGTCTTCGCATAGCTGATGATTTTGGCATCCTTAGTGGAGCAAGTCTTCGAGGCTTGTTGTCGACGCATTCAGAGCCTGTTTGAAAATTCAGGCTCTAATAGCTTCTACACTTGCTGGACCAATTGTTTCGCTGCCCGTAATGCCACCGCCCAGATCGTATGCGTCGGGTTAATCCCCGGACATGTTGGGAACGTCGCTCCACCCATCACATACAGCCCTGGCGTATCATGTACCTGCAAATCCCTGTCCACGACAGACGTAGCCGGGTCATGCCCCATACGACAGCCACCCAAGTCGTGACTACTGCCAACGCCAGTAAAGCGTGGCCCTCGCCATGTCTTGGTTGCGCCCATGCCGCGTAGAATTTCCTCAGATTGACCTTCCATCCAATCTGCCAGCCGCTGCTCATTGGCGCGCATGTCATAGGTGATGCGCATCACGGGCAAGCCAAGACTGTGGTTGTTGTAGCTGCGTTCACGGTGACGTGGGTCTAGGTCAATAAAATTGGTGTGATAGGAAAGCGTGTCGGGTTGGATGCGCACGACGGCAAAGTGCTGCCAGTCGCGCAGGTGGTCCTTATACCCTTGCCCCCACGTCGGCACATCATCGGGCAGGGCTTCACGGCTGATTTGGATGGGCAGAAATTGCTGCTCTGCCCCCAAAGTGGCTCCGCCGATAAAGCCATGTTGCACAGAATCAAACTGATCAGACAGATAATCTTCGAGAACAATGCCTTGTGAGGCAGGTCCCGTGTGACGATTGAAAATCATGTCCGGCACATAGCCATCCACATGCGCAAACATCTTGGACATAAAATGCTTGCCCAACTGACCACTGTTGTTGCCCAAGCCATCAGGGTGTTTGGCATCGCTAGAAAGCATCATCAAACGTAAATTCTCAAAGGTATAGCTACACAAAATGACTGTGCGCCCTTTCTGCACTTGGATATTACCGTTGGCATCGACATATTCCACGCCCCTAACATGCCCCCGGCCATGTCCGTCGCTGCCATGTCCATCGCTGTCAGTCAACACCCGAATCACACGGCAGTGGGTGCGCAATGTTAGATTGCCTGTCGCCAATGCTTGAGGTGCTGTGCCGATGGCGGGATGCCACTTGGCGTCATTGAAGGAACCAAAGCCATTCACCCATGCAGTATAGGTGATTGCAGGTCGTCCATCATAGGGAATGCTGTTCATCCCCACGGGTACAGGATAAGGATTCAGCCCAAGTTCGTTGGTTGCTTTGGCAAAAGCTTCGCCCATGCGGAAGGGGCGTAGTGGTGGCAGAGGGTGCGGTTGGCTGCGCGGAATAAAGGGCACAGTCTCTGTTCCTGATACGCCTACCAAGTGGTCCAGTCGGTTATAGTAAGGCTCAAGATCAGCGTAGGAAATCGGCCAGTCGGCCAGTGTACATGCCTCGGGTAACACATCCTCACCCCAACGCTCGTTGACATAGGTGCGTTGGGCAAAGTGGTGTGGGTGAAAGCGACGGAGCCATGCACCATAATGCACAATCGAGCCGCCAACACCGTTGACCATGCGCCCCAGTGAAAAGGTCGCAGGCTGGGTCGGGTCGCCCTCATTACGCCGCCAGCGGGGTGCTTCGGCAGAGAATTTGTTGCCCATATTGGCGCGGCAATAGTAGGCCGCCCCCAGTTCATCGGGCAGAAAGTCATGACGAGTGCGCCAAGGTCCCGCCTCAAACGCCACCACCTGTAGCCCCGCCTCGGTCAGCGTAGGCGCAATCATCGACCCAACACCACCAAAACCAACCAAAATGACATCGGCCTCACCTGTGGGTGGATGCGCCCCCGCTTGAGGATCAAAGCCAAGAATTTCATCTGGCTCCAGCGGCGTTGTGTCCAACCCATAGCCCAAATCGGCCATCGACTGGACAATCCCCCCCTTGGTGACGGCCTCCGCAGTCAAATTCTCCTCTGCCGAATTTGCCAACCAAACCCCAGGATGTCCCAAGCTCGCCCAACCCAGTTTATTATGGTTGCCACCATAGGCTGGGTCCGCAAATAGCCCCTCTTGCAGATGTGTGCGGAGCAGAGCAAAGAATGTTTGCTGCCGTGGCGTGTGAAAGTTGGGCAATGTCCCCTGTTCTAGCTTGGCAATGAGAGCATTTTGCTGCGCCATTGTACAGTGTACAAAGTCACAGCCATAGCAGATACGCGCCGATTGATCCAATGCCGCCAAGCCCAGCCGATAGTCATCCTGATGCATTTGGTATGCACCAGACAACGCTTGGTCTATGTAGGCCAGTACCCCGATGTCGGTTGCACCCGCTATGTGTGCGTCCGCAGGGTACATACGCTCGAAGAGTGTACTTGCTGTCTGTGCTTCGTGTTGGTTAAAGAATCGTTGTATGTTGTTTGTTTTCATAGCTTGATGATAGTTTAGGCCATGCCATTGATTGAATTTCTTGCGCATTGCCTTTGGCACGAATTGTGATAGCAGAGCATTTCGTTATAGACAAATGTGCTTAGTCATTTTTTGATTGTGACATGGTTTATTGGTTGGTTTCGCTTTATGATACAATCCAAACGTGACTATTTGGACTGTAATCCAACATGTTTGTTGATTTCAGGAACAAAACAATCCATTAGAACCAGTTTGGTTCATTGGAGCAATCTATCAGACCGTCAACTTAACTAGGCAGGCTGCTGCTGCGTAATGCAATGAATCATCCCACCGCCCAAATAAATCTCACGCGAGGGTACACCCACTACTTTCCGATCAGGGAAAAGCTGTTGAATCGCATCCAGCGCAATCTTATCTTCTGGCATGTCATACGTTGGCACGACCACCCCGCCATTGGCGATATACAGATTGACATAATTACCTTCCAGCTCAATATCACCCAGGCGCGGCCATGAATCATCCATCACATCAATATCAGCCATCATCGACGCAGGCACAAAGTAGGTGTCCGAGAGCGGAATCTTATGAATTTCTAAAGGACGTTCTTGGGCATCTTTGGTTTGATTAAGCCGTTCCCATGCCTTGCGCACAACATCGTAGTGGATGCACGACGGATCATCGGTCCACGCCAACCCCACAACACCGGGGCGCGCAAAGAAGCACACGCCATCCACATGACCGTCAGTTTCATCTTCAACCATGCCGTTCTTGAGCCAGATAATTTTTTTCACACCCAAATAGTCCTGCAAACATTGCTCAATCTCGGTACGGCTCATCTCTGGGTTGCGGTTGCGGTTGAGCAGACACTCCTCCGTTGTGATTAATGTGCCTTCGCCATCCACTGTAATCGAGCCACCCTCCAAAATCATGGGGGCAGCATAGCGAGAAACACGCTCCATGTCCAACACCTTGTGCGCCACCTGTTCATCTTTATCCCAAGGGAAGTAGAGTCCACTGAGTAGCCCGCCCCAAGCATTGAATTTGAAATCAACACCACGAACTTCACCCGTGGCATGGTTGCGCACAAAAATAGGTCCCGTATCGCGTATCCACGCATCATCTGCACTTAACTCGACCACGCGAATATGCGTTGGCAACATATTGCGGGCGTTGCGAAATTGGCTGGCCGAGACGCCCATCGTGAGCGGTTCAAACTGTGCAATGGCGGTGGCAACCTCGGCATAGGCGCGCTGCGCGGGTTTGGCCCCACCACGCCAGACATCGGTACGCTCCGGCCACAACATCCAGCAGCCAGCATGTTGCTCGAACTCACCGGGCATAATGAAGCCGTCTTGTTTTGGTTTCGTTGTTAACGTGTGTGTCATTATTTCTAGCTCTCCAGCTGAATGCCAACCGCTTCCCCTAAATTAAGTGTACGCCAGTTGACGGGTACACTGTCCTCAGTGTGTTCTTGAATGGATAGATTATCAAAGCGACGATTAATGCTTGTCCCCCGTTTGCCAATATCTGTTCCATAGACATGAATCGAGATTGCGGTTTCACTGCCAATGTTGCGAACTTGGTGGATATCTTCGTGGGGCGGAACCAGTTGACAGACATGCCCCGGTTCCAACGTGCGCGTCTCCTGAAACTCCAGCCAAGGTTGCTGTCGCTCTATTCGCTTCAAACGATAGGAGGTTTCTTGCTCCACTCCTTGCAACACCCCGACAACGCACCAACAAACATGATCATGGATGCAGGTTTGTTGCCCCGCCTGCCAAACAAAGGCAACGACGCTGAAATGTCCCTGTGGGCTGACATAGACCAGATTGGCTTGCGGCTCTTGAATGCACCCCTGACGGTGGCACTCTTCGAGCCACGTTGGTTGCGCAATCAACTGCCGTAGTTGACCCGCAACATAGTGCGCACAATCGTCTATTGCATGGTCTGCGGATAGATAGGTCTCAAGCGCATCTGTAAACTGTGTAAATTGTGACATCATTGTCTCCTCAAAATATCCTCGAGGCAACCAAAAAAGTTGCTCTAAAAAAGCTTGTCAGCAACTCAGCATTTCAGCACTTCAGCGTGCTGGCTGACTGGCTGACTGGCAGACTGGATGACAAGCTGATTTTATACTTTCATATGCAAGAAACAAAATCAGCCCTGTTATTTACGACAGATACAACGAAACCACAGATGAAAGGATTTGATGTGCGGTTCCGCTGTATCTGCGGTATCTATTTTCCCACAAGCTATTGCGAAAACTAAAGGGACAGCGTTAGTCTGCGCTTTGAACGGCCTCACGGAATCGATCCCGAATGACACCCGGTGACAGTGGAATTGGTGTCAATTTCGGACTACCGGGATCAACTTTGGCAACAATCACATGTGGCCCTTCGCCCTGCTGACATTGCTCAATGCAGGTCGCGAGCTGCTCGATAGTCTCCGCCTCATGCACAGTGTAAACGCTTTCAACACCTGCAGCCCGTGACATGGCCGCCAAATCCGTTTTGCCCGATGTATGCGTTGGTTGGTCCCCGGTCGAACCATAGGCCCCATTATCCACAATCAGCAAAATAAAGTTGGTCGGTGCATAATTGCCAATCGTGGAGAGCGTCCCTAGGTTCATGAGGACACTGCCATCGCCATCAATCGCCACCACTGTTTTGGGTGTGTGCAAACTGACGCCTAAGCCAATCGATGAGGACAACCCCATTGACCCCAACATATAGAAGTTGCTGGGTGTGTCGTTGATTTCGTAGAGTTCCTGCGAAGGAAAGCCAATGTTACAGACCACCAGCGCACTACCATCCAGCACAGGTGCAATATCCTTGAGTAATTCATATCGTCTATACATGATTTTAGCCCTTCCAGAAATCAAAGTTGAGCAGTGCAACGACTGGGCGCTGTGCTACCTGTGCGTGTTGAACCAATTTACCGACTTTGGCGACCTGACTGGCGTCATCAAACATAAATGTGGGCAGCCCCATCGACTCCATCAAAGGACGAGAGGCTGTGCTCATTGGGACCTGTGTGCCAATGGCTTCGCCGGGTGATCCACGATGGCTGACAATCATGGTGAGGGGCAAGTGATAAAACAGCCCCAGCGAATAGAGCGAGGTGACGATGGTCCCTAACCCCGTGTTCTGCATGACGATTACGGGTGTCTTGCCTGCCAAATAGGCCCCCGCACAGACCCCCAGCCCCTCCTCTTCACGCGTGACGGGCACATAGGATATCGACTCATCTTCGCCCAACAACTTGATCAAAGGCCCCAATAATTTGCAGGGAACCGACGCAAAGAAATCGGCACCATTGTCTTTCAAATTCTGCAAAAGCAGTACACTCACATCTGTCATAAACGATTATTTCCTGACTTTGATTGTATGATATGTTTTCGGCATCAAGGCAATGCCGTTTGGACAACTATAGTACGCTGAGAGTACAATGGCTGTCAAGAAATAGATTTGAGATTTCACCATCTATAAACTTCTGGGCGGT
>JBCCFC010000352.1:0-10757 GCA_039029935.1 Chloroflexota bacterium | reverse complement strand
TCTGGTTCTGTAAACCCGCAGAGATCGTGAAAGTAGGGTAGCCACGTGATATCCTCATTCACATTCGGGCCACTCGTCATATCATTCATGACAATGGGCGAAACACCGGTCATAAACAATCGATCCAACCCCCGCCCAGACCCCAAACTCTTGAGATTTTTAAAGAGCGTTTTGAGCAATCCCTCACCCCGAAACCAACTGCCAATAGCGGTTTCGATAAATGCTTTCCTCGACTTTATGCAGCTCTTTGGGAACCATCATCACCTCGTTGGCAAAGTTGTCATACTCGTCAATGAAGAGATAGAGTTTGTGACGGCTGCGTCGGACCGCTGCGACTGCTGATTTAAATGAAGACAGTGCATTGTCTGGATGTATCTGAATGGGTGTCTTCAGCAAGTCTGCATATTCCTCAGCAAAGATGGCAATTTCTGTATTGATCTGATCATACAGCGACAGACGAATTTGCTCAACTGTGCCATAGGATTCGACTTCGGAAAAATCCCACCGCATCACCATGTATTGATTCCGAAGCGGTGTTGGGTTTTGTCCAATGGCTAGATGCCCAAAGAGCTGTTCAAAGTCATCGGCCTTGGCAACATCATAGTAATTCATCAAGGTGGATAGCCAAAGACTCTTGCCAAAACGGCGCGGACGTAGGAAGAGCAATTCCTTGCCCAAGTCTTCCATAATGGGAATGCGATCTGTACGGTCCAGATAGAGATAATCTTCTGTAATTAAGGCGTGAAAGTCACGCACGGCATACGGTATTTTCATCATACGTATATGATACTACAACGTGTGGTTTTGCGAGAATGTAGATAATCGTAACGTTTTTAACGCATTTCAACCCATGATTAACTATCAGAATGAGAGAAAAACGCGTGATAAAGCTATGAAGGAAATTCCCGCCGCAAAAACTGCCCTGTATAACTCTCTATTGACTGCGCCACAACCTCCGGTTGCCCCTCCGCCACAACCACACCACCAGCTTCACCACCCTCCGGTCCCAAATCAATCAGCCAATCGGCATTCTTGATCACATCCAGATTATGCTCAATCACAATCACACTATTGCCCACTTCTACCAGCCGATGCAGAACATCCAGCAGACGTTGAATATCGGCAAAGTGTAGACCCGTTGTTGGTTCGTCGAGGATATAGACAGTGCGTCCTGTATCCAGTCGGCTGAGTTCTTTGGCGAGCTTGATGCGTTGAGCCTCGCCACCACTCAGGGTGAGCGCGCTTTGACCGAGCTTGATGTAATCTAGCCCTACGTCATGCAGCGTTTGCAGGATGCGATGCAGTTTGGGGTGTGCTTCAAAAAAGGTCAATGCCTCCTGCACATCCATCTCCAACACATCGGCAATCGACTTGCCTCTGTAGGTAATCTCTAGTGTCTGACGGTTAAAGCGTTCACCGCCACAGACGGCGCATGTTACCCATACATCGGCCAAAAAGTGCATCTCGACGCGCTTACGTCCATGCCCATCACAGCCGTCACAGCGACCATCTTTGTTGTTAAAGCTAAAGCGACCCGACTTGTAGCCCCGTGTCTTAGCTTCGGGGACAGCGGCAAAAATCTTGCGCACTTCGTCAAATGCACCGACGTAAGTTGCAGGATTAGAGCGTGGGGTACGGCCAATCGGGTCTTGGGTGATGTTGATGACTTTGTTGATCTGGTCCAGCCCGTCAATGTCGTTATGCGGACCTGGGATTGACTGCGCGTTGTGCAGTTCGCGTGAAAGGGCGGGGTGCAGTGTTTTGGAAACAAGGCTACTTTTGCCCGACCCGCTGACGCCTGTGACACAGGTGAATAGCCCCAGCGGGAAACGCACGTCAATGCCCTTGAGGTTGTGCATCCGCGCACCGCGCACGGTCAGCCAGCCCAATGGTGTCCGTGCCGCCGTCATGCTCTCTGGTCGCGACACGGCTTGCTTGCCACTCAGATAGGCTCCTGTCACGGATAGTGGGTCCGCCATCACCTGCTCTGGCGTCCCCACAGCGGTCAACTCACCACCCATGACACCAGCCCCCGGCCCCAAGTCGATCAGCCAGTCGGCCAAGCGCATGGTGTCGGCGTCATGCTCAATGACCACAACGGTGTTGCCCATGTCACGTAGCTGAACCAGCGTATCGAGCAGGGCGCGGTGATCACGCATATGCAGGCCAATGGATGGCTCGTCGAGGATGTAGAGGACGCCGACCAGCCCGCAGCTTAGTTGACTTGCCAGCCGGATACGCTGTGACTCGCCACCGGAGAGTGTGGGAGCAGGTCGGTCAAGTGTGAGATAGTGCAGCCCGACACTGAGCAGAAATTGGATACGTTGCTCGATTTCGTTGACCACTTCCTCGACAATTTCGCGCTGTTCGTTGTTGAGTTGTGCCGCCACACCCTGAATCCATGTGTGGGCGTCGCTGATGGTCATCAGAGAGACATCGGGGAGTCGCTCACCACCAACGGTGACATAGCGCGCTTCGGCACAGAGCCGTTCACCCACACAGACGGGGCAAGGCTGCTGACTCATAAACTGCATGTAGAACCGTTTGCGCCCCTCGGATTTGGTCTGGCGAAAGAGACGGTTGATGTGGTAAATGATGCCATGCAGTTCGCGGTAGCTTTCACCTGACCATGAGCCATCCTCGTTTTGATAGGACACTCGCAACTTTTCACCGCCGGAGCCATGCAGAATGATATGGCGAAAATTCTCTGGCAGGTCTTGCCAAGGCGTCTCCAAATCCACGCCATAGTGATTGGCGATCTGTATCACATTGTTGACCGTCCATGAGCTTTCACCCTTTTTACGCATGTTTCCATACCAAGATGATGCACCATCCAGCAACGAGAGATGTGGTTTGGCGATGATGCGGTCGGGGTCGATTTGGAGTTGATGCCCCAGCCCATTGCATTCGGGACACATGCCAATCGGGGAGTTAAAGCTAAAGAGACGGGGTGTGAGTGGCTGAAAACTGATCTGACAGGTGGTACAGGCATTGTGTTGACTGAGCGTTAGTTCTTCATCGCCCAAATCAACGGTCAGCACACCCTCACCCGCTTTGAGCGCTGTCTCCACTGAGTCAATTAGGCGTGACTGAAATTCACCATCAGATTTTTCTGGAATGATTAAGCGATCTACCACCAGCGATATTGAGTGTGCCTTGGTCTTGGCAAGCGTAGGCGTGGACGTGCTCAAATCCACCAACTCACCGTCAATCCGCGCACGTGTATAGCCATCTTTACGCGCTTGGTCCAGCGTATCCTTATGCGTTCCCTTACGTTTACGCACGATGGGGGCAAGCAGTTGAAAACGAGTTCCAGCGGGGAGATTTAATAGTTGCGTATAGATTTGCCGTGCGCTTTGGGGTTGAACGGCCTCGCCACATTGGGGGCAGTGGGGTGTGCCTGCACGCGCATAGAGCAAGCGTAGATAGTCCATCACCTCGGTGATTGTGCCAACCGTCGAGCGTGGGTTGCGGCTGACCGTCTTCTGCTCAATCGAGATGGCGGGACTCAAGCCGCTGATCTGATCAACCAGCGGTTTCTCCATCTGCCCCAAAAACTGGCGCGCATAGGCGGAGAGGCTCTCGACATAGCGACGTTGCCCCTCCGCATAGAGCGTGTCAAAGGCGAGCGACGATTTGCCGCTTCCGCTGACACCTGTGATGACCACTAATTTGTGGCGCGGAATGACGACATCCACATTTTTGAGGTTATGTTGTCGTGCGCCCTTGATGATGATATCGCCCAGCCCGACAACTTGCGTGTCAAAGTTGGCAGCAACCTCTTCTGGTAACTCATATGGATCAAAAACGGGCGGAGGTGTTGTTGCGGTCAATTCCGGCGAGGATAAAGCGTTGAGTCGTTGTGCGTCACTGCTAGCAAGCGTATCAAGGTCTGCCCAAATCTGTCTGCCTGCAAAGCCCAATAAGGTCAGCTTGGCATCCACCTCTCGCGCATGGGTCGTGGACTCATATAAGGTGCGCAATGATTCAAAACTGGCATCCGGTGCAAGCGTCAATTCGGCTATCTCATCAACCAATGCCTTGTCCACAGGCGTCATCTCCTGCTCTGGTTTGCGCATCAACGCACTCCATGCATCCCACGGCAACAACTCCACGCCATTGAGTGCGGTGAAATCATGCAACACACTGCGACGCACAAAGTGAATCCCGTTAAACTTCCCGCTATAGCCAAAGTTACGTGAACTCATCTCGCCGTTGCGACAGAGTTGCCATGCGCGACCAGCAAGATAGAATTGGCCGTCCGTATCCTTCCAAGAAGCCATCTCACGCTCTTTCGCATTACTGTTGTGTTGGTGGCTTCCTGGAAGGGGAATCGCTGCCTCTATTGCAAACTGCATATCCAATGTGTCAAAGTCAATCTGATGTGCCTCACGCTGGATAACATCAATCTGTGGATCAACTAGCACCCATCGTGCCTGCCTGTGACTCCAATACTCGACAATCCAGTGGTCAAAATTGAATGGTCCATAGGGGCGTGTCTGGTTGCGGACCGGATCAAAGTAGCGCGCAAAGCCGACACGCACGCGGGCGGGGATGCCGACATGTCGTAGCATAGCAGTGAAGAGTGTGGCATGGTCACGACAATTGCCAACCAAACGGAGATCAGGTTCACGGGTATCCATCAACGGTTCTGGTGTGATAGCTTGAATGCGCGCCAGCATCTGTGTGACTGAGCGAATTTGCACTTCACGGTGCTGGTCCTGTGTGAGTTGCACATTATACAGTCGGCGGGTCAGTGGGTGAATCAGCAGCCCTTGGACACGCTGCACAAGCGTCGAAATATCAGTGGGTAGATGGGCAAAAAAAGCGGCATGCTCGTTTGGGTTGGTCATCGGACCCTGTTGTTGGTAAAAAGGTAGATTGGTCGGTTCAGCAATCACAGGCATAAAGGCTCCTCAGTTTTGGTCCACATTCAGTCGATGGCTCATTTTAGCACATAAAACGATTCTATATATGAAATAAATAAAACAATTAGGGCAGATCACTTTGGTTGAGAAAATATCGGGGCGAGAAGATTGGTCCAATCTAAGGGACCTCTAAATTATCTCTGATTTAATAGGAACGCTCCATCTCTCGTCATTCGTTTTGTACATGCTTAAGACGAATCCACAGATATATGAACACTCATAAAAACTTGTGACAGGTTGGCAATCTGTATTATGATTGATGATACAGCTTGATACGCCATCTTGCGATATAAGATACTCCATTATTGAAAATGCATTAAAATTTTTGGCGTTGGTCAAGGATTCGTCCAAAAGGGTCTAAGACAGGGGTGGAACAGGTTCTGGCGGAGGCCGTCTTTTTGCGGAACGCGGAGGAAGGTCAACGTGTTCAAGGAGATAGTCAAAGAGGTTGCGAGGGTCAGAACCAAAGAAGCGTTGAGCAGGGGTAGAGCCATCGGGACGGGAGATGAAAAAGGTAACCGTTCAGCCCCCTGAGCTTGTCGAAGGGGGGCACTCAGCTTCGACAAGCTCAGCCGACGGGGGAGGTGAACGCTTACCAAAAAAGAAAGCAATGGTGGCAACCATCTTGGTGAGAACGCGTCGAGCTTTGCGGATGTTCTGAAAAGAACGCACAGGAAGAGAGGCGTCGGCAATGTATTTCTCAAAGTTTCGCGGTCGTCCCGCTGGTTTGGGGACACTCTCTACATACTTCTTCTCCAATGATTGTTCTTTCTCAGCCTTTTTCTGTGCCTGTTCAACCGCTTTTTCTGATTTGCGTACCCGACTCGCTAACGGGGCAGATGCGAAAGCAAGTGTGAGCCAAGGCTGGGGTACTGATGCCAGAAACGCAGGCGGCGGCTAAAAAGCAAAAGTAGGGCAGCAACCTGCGGCTAGGGCTTTTCCTTCTCTCTTGCTGTGCATCTTCTTCCCTTTCGCCTTTATTGTTATTCCTGTCCCTATCTTCACACGGGTAAGCTCGACAGGAATCCGAGCGAACACAACTCGGTGTGTTTTCTAATTAGCCAGAAACATGTTATCTTCTTATGCGTATAATCGTTTAGAATGCATAGTACAGTATTCTTCACAACTTCATTTTGGAGGCAAGTAACATGAATCAATCAGACAGACAACTATCAATCAATATTTCAATGAAAAACTGGCAATATTTTTTGTTGGGCATTTTGGTGGCACTGATGCTTGTTGGCGGCATCAGTTCTTGTTATCAAGGACGCCGCATTTCACGGGTCACGGGGCGTCCCGTGAGCATCAACCTGCCCGCAGATGTTGCTAGCTATGACGATATCGTCAGCGTCTCGTTTCACAAAAATAACGATGGCGAGACCATCAAAGATGTGACCTACATCAGCAGCGAAGATGGCAAAATGCACAGCCATGAATACAATGACTGGGGCATTTTCCAAGGCGAGATTATATGGAATCTACGTGAAAGACAGTAATCGGTGTATCCGTAGGTCGGTAATCGGTATGTCAGTCATCTATCGCTAGTTTACCGAATACTGACCTACCGAATACCGACCTACCGAATACCGACCTACCGTTTTACCGATGCGATTCTCGCGGTGAACGACCTGTTAAGCGCGTCATCATCTGATAGCCCATCCAGCGGAATGGTTCCAGTGGAATCGGTGAGTAGCTATCTTGGACAATAGGCATATCACGCCATTCGTCATCTGTACCGCTGTAGATGTCGGTAAGAATTCGACCCGCTAGGTTGGCAGCGGTGACGCCATGCCCGTTGTATCCGATGGAATAGTATACATTGTTGTGTGTTCCCCGCACACCGAGCAATAGGTTGCGTCGTAATGTAATCGCCAACGTTCCCGTCCAGCGGTAGGCATGTGACAGTTGTCTGCCGCCGTCTAAATAGTCCCCAAACGTTTTCTGCATATCCGCAAACCCTGCCTCTGCACTATCAGGTGAGTTAGGAAAAGCTGTGCGACTATTAAAGAGATAACCATAGGAAATATTGCTGCCACCACCGAAGACGATGTGCCCGTCATTGGTGCGTGTGGCATAGGAGATGCGCTTGAGGTCATCGGAAAGTCCGGATGTGCCATGCCACCCAATGGCACTGGTTGCCTCATCACTCAATGGTTCGGTAGCGAATACATGCGAGTGTAGCGGGAAGAAGGCTTTGCGGAAATAGCCCAACTTGCCCGTGTAACCGTTGGTGGCGAGGACAATCGCCTTGGCGTTGACTATACCCTTGGGTGTTGTCAACCGAATTGTACTGCCTTCATCCACTTTTGTGACAGACGTATTTTCATAAATTGTGACACCGCGTGCTTCCAGAACGGGCCGCAGACCACGAATAAACTGCACACCATTGAGCTGCCCTTCGCTTGGGTCAAACATCCCACCATAGACACCGTTGAGGTCGATATGCTTGCGGACTTCTGCTACATCCATGTACTGGATGGGAATCCCAATGCTGTTGAGATAGGCGACCTCATCCTTGGCCTCTGCCGCCCGCTGTTCATCGGTGAACACCTCAAAACAGCCATCACGTCGATAGCTCACATCCAGATTGTGTTCTTTGATGATCTGCTCGATGCTGTCAATGGTACCGCGGGTGGCGTTGTACACACGAGCCGTCATCTCGTCGCTCATCGGGCCTGTGCCATAAATCCAGTTGAGCATCATGCCACCATTGCGCCCGCTTGCCCCATTTGCCAGAGACTTCGCTTCCAGCAAAATCACGCGCTTATCAGGATGACGTTGACTAAAATGATAGGCGGTCGAGATGCCCGTGTAGCCACCACCGATGATACACAGGTCAGCGGTTTCCGTACCCGTTAACGGCGGGTTGGGTTCATAGCCTGGTGTATAAGACGCCCACACGGACTGATTTTCATCAATCTCCAACGTTTCCCAACTGGCGGGATAGCCCAAACGCGCTACCTGTCGTGCCACACAATAGAGACCATGTTCAATTCGCGCTACCCATGATTGTACTTGACTCATCTGCTTTTCCTTCCAAAAAGACCTGTAATCGTGTCCATAAGGTTAAATTGGCTTTTTGAGGGACTCTTCGTTGACTCAAGCTCATGCTCTGGTGTCAATTCTTCTAGTAAATCTGTCTCACCAAACATCTCTTCCTCATCTCTGCTCTCTGTAAGGTAGGCGATACCTAAATCGAACTGATTGGACTCGTTTAATATCGCCGCAAATCCTGCATCAATTTCTTCAAAGTAAAAAAATTTGATATGACCCGAAGCGTTAGCAAAATCAGCCGAACCATGCACGAATCCTTCTTTGGCTAAATAGAGCCATCTGCTGTTTTTTAATCGGAGCTTCTTGCGCCTCGGTACAATGCTCAGAGTGTCAATCAACCGTTCTTCCAATTTAGATCGCTGAGTTGGCATACTCTTTCGCAAGATAATTTTGTTTTCCGCAACATTACCCATGAAGTAAAGGACGGTATCGAGGGGATTGTCGTTAGAGATCATTTTTTCCTTGAGCGTATTAAGATGAACGCCATGTTTCCCTTTTGATTTCTTCTGTGACATTTTAGAGTTCCTAGCAGATTATGTCTACCTTTACCTGTATTTGTATCCAGACCTTTGGGCGGTGACGATAGTGTACTTTGGAAGCACTTAAATTTTTTCGTCACCTTCCAAAGGTCTTACTTTAAATATCGGGTAGCAAAATGGCTCTATCTAAATTTGTATACAGCGATAGACAGCTATAGAATGCTAACCAGTCATAGCTATATCGCTATATGTGTAGTTTTTAATAACGAAGGAGAGTATCAATGTCGGATGCAGCAATTATACAGGCTGCTGTGGATCGCGCCAAGACAGCGCAGACGCAGTTTGAATCATACACACAAGCACAGGTGGATGAGTTGGTAGAAGGGATTTCGTATGCAGGCTATCGCAACGCCGAGACGTTGGCAAAGTTGGCCTATGAACACAGCGGGTTGGGCAACTATGAGGACAAAGTGACCAAGGTGCAGCGCAAAACAATGGGCACGATGATGGACCTCAAAGACGCCAAATCGGTTGGTGTCATTGAGGTTGATGAAGAGCGCGGTGTGACCACGATTGCCAAGCCAATGGGCGTCATCGCGGCACTGTTGCCATCCACCAATGCTGGGGCGACACCAATCAACAACATCATGATCACGCTCAAGGGACGCAACGCCGTCATCCTCGCACCTCATCCCAAGGGAGAAGCTGCCTGTGTACAAGCGGTTCAACTAGCACGTGAGACGCTCAATAAGCTTGGTGCGCCGGAGGATTTGGTGCAGTATGTCAGCCTCAAGGGAGCCGACAAATATGAGGGCAAGGCACGTGCCAGCGCACTTATGGCCGCGTGTGACTATGCGCTCATCACGGCTGGTCCTGCTAATGTGGATTTGGGCTATCGCAGCGGTACACCCACGCACGGCGTCGGTGTTGGCAATGCGCCTGTGATTATAGACGAATCAGCCGATTTATCGGACGCTATCCCCAAGATTGTCGCCAGCAAAACCTTTGATAACGCCACCAGTTGCTCATCTGAAAATTCACTGGTCGTGCTTTCCTCGCGCTATGATGAAACGATGGATGCACTCAAATCTGAGGGTGGCTACTTGACGGATATCACGGAGAAGGTTCAGTTGGAAGCGGCAATGTGGCCCAATGGTCGTTTAAGCCGCGCTGTCGTTGCGCAACCCGCTGCCCGTATTGCCACGGAAGCCAACTTGACCGATGACGCTGCCCAAAATGCCAAATTCATCATGGTGGAGGAAGAGGGCATTGGCCCAGACTATCCATTTTCCGGTGAAAAGCTGTCGGTTGTCCTGACTGTCTATAAGGCTGATAACTTTGACGAGGCTGTTGATAAGGTCACAAACATCCTCGACTACATGGGCAAAGGCCACTCCTGTGGTATCCACACCGAAGACCAAGAACACATCGAGCAGTTGGCCCATGCCGCGCCAGTCTCGACCGTGCTGGTGAATCAACCACATTGCTATAACAACGGTGGCGGCTTTGATAATGGGCTTGACTTTACGCTCTCAATGGGGGCAGGGACATGGGGTGATAACGATAGCTGTGAGAACCTCACCTATAAGCACTTTCTCAACTACACCTACTTGGCGCGACCGATTGCAGAGCATGTGCCGACCGTAGATGAGTTGTGGGGTGATTACGTGATGAAACACGGTGCGTAGTATGGTTGACTTGACACTCTATACCACGCTTTTTCAAGAGATTAAACAGCGGATTGGTGAAGCGCAGACACGGGCGATGTTGTCTGTGAATGCAGAGTTGATTCGGCTTTATTGGGATATTGGTCGATTGATTGAACATCGTCAATGTCAAGAAGGTTGGGGGGCTGGCTTTATTCCCAAATTAGCGGCTGATTTGCACAATGAGTTACCCGAAATAAAAGGGTTCTCTAAACGTAATATTAGTTATATGCTCCAATTTGCTAGAGAATATGGAGAGCCGATAACACAGCAATCTTTAACTACATCGGCTCTGGATGATGCGCAAACGGCACAATGGAATGAGTAGATAATTTTGCAGCAGCTTGTTGCAAAAATTCCTTGGGGACATAATATCCTGCTATTGGAGCGCGTTAAAGAGCGGCCTGCTCGTTGCTGGTATATGCAGCAAATCATTGCTCAAGGTTGGAGCCGCAATGTACTCAAAATCATGGTTGAGAGTCGCTTGCATTAACGGCAGGGGCAATAAGTCAATAAAATTTGCGACCAGTTAAAGGGCCAAAAAAATGATTTGGTAGCAGACACAAAAAAACCCAAAACAGTTTGACATT
>JBCCFC010000351.1:0-10762 GCA_039029935.1 Chloroflexota bacterium | reverse complement strand
TGTAGAAGCCAGTAAAACAGATTGCCAATCTGTTGCGCAGGTTGGCAACCTGCGATACTAATCTTCTGCCTCACGCTTCAACAAACCGATAGCCCACACCATACACCGTTTCAATATAGCGCGCATTGCCTAACTTCTGCCGCAGATTTTTGATATGCGTATCCAAAGCGCGCCCCATGCCTTCATAGCCATAGCCCATGCCACGCTCGAGTAGTTCCTCACGCGTGAAGGTATGGTTGACGTTTTCCATCAGTGCCAACAAAATCTTGAACTCGGTTCCCGTCAGGTCGATGGCCTGACTATCTACATGTAATGAATGGGCATCAGGGTTGAGCGCAATGGTTCCTATTTGAATAATCCTCGCCTGGGGTGACTCTCTATCTAGAGAGCGACGGCGCAAGAGTGAGCGTACCCGCGCCACCACTTCACGCCCATTAAAGGGCTTGGTGATATAGTCATCGGCCCCCAACTCCAGCCCAATAATTTTGTCTGAATCATCAACACGTGCAGTCAGCATGATAATGGGCAGTGCAGCCAAAACGCGATCCGCCCGAATCCAACGCGTAATCTCCCAGCCATCCTTGTCGGGCAGCATCAAGTCCAGTACAAGCAAGTCTGGCGTTTCGTTGCGTATGAGATGCATGGCACTGGCCCCATCATGCGCCACCGTAACCTGATAGCCTGCCTGTTCCAAATACCCCTGCACCACTTCGCGGATGGTGCGGTCGTCGTCTACAACCAAAATTTTTGTGTTCATGGCAACGATTAAAACCGGCTCACAATGGGCAGATAGACGTGCGACATAGGTGGCTCTGTGTTTGGCTGTGCCTCTACTGTACTCTCTAGCACAAAGTTAAAGGAAGCGGCATTGGTATCCCCTTCACTCGTCATCTCCATCAGCAGCACAGCATCAAAGATACTGTCACCTGCATTCTCTGCATCTCCCGGAAAATAGAGCTGTGTCGTCAACAAATCTGTTCCTTCACCTTGCACACGCACATGGATATGGCGGGTTCGCCCTGGATATAGCCCTGGCATAATCGTTTCCAAGCGGAAATTGCCATTGGCATCGGCAAACTGATGACCGCGAAAACGATAGCCCTCATTGTCATAGTCGCCGTTGTCATCAGTATGCCAGAAATCAAGCATGGCCCCGGCAATGGGTTGACAGGTGGTCGTCAAGACGGTGCCTGTCACCACCAATGGCGTTCCGGGTAGACCATCCTCACGTAAACTTGTGCGCTCTGGTGTATTTGGTGTGTAAAATGGACCTGCGGTTTGTGCTGGCGTCTCGTCATGGTCATCACATTGCGGCGTTGGTGCCAATTGAACACCACCTGCACCTGCTGCCATATCTGGACCATTTCCAAAGCTATCCCCTTCCGCTATACAAGCAACAAGCGCAATGCCCGCTGTGGAAGCCAGCCCAAGTTTGACAAATTCACGTCTGGATAAAATTTTTGTTTGTGTCATGCTTATACTCCATTCTATAGCGGGTCAGCGTTTCAGCACTTCAGCTAGTCAGCTAGTCAGCACTTCTGGCTGACAAGCTGAAATGCTGACTAGCTGATTAGCTGATTAGCTGACACCTTTACTGCCCAATGCCAACATAGTCGATGTGTTGACTATGTGGATATACCCCATCCGGCCAATGATTGGTGGGATAGACATAATCGCTTGACTCAAAAAGCGTAATAATGTCTGGGATAGTCTCCTGTAAAGCGTCCCGTGTTTTGAGCCGCAACTCGTCAGAATGCAAATCAGCCTCCGAACCAAGATAGGCGGCGGTTGCCAGATAGACAAACTCTGTCACTTTACAGGATGCATCACATGTGGGGTCATTATAGGCATAGTATCCATTGTCATTGGCAAATTTCCAAATCTGATAGAGGTCACTTTGTTCGCTGACGACATCACTAAACACGCTGGGCAACAATTTCGTCCACCCTGCATTCATAATGACATGGTGGATTTCCTCCTGTGATGCATCTCTGCGCGTTGGGTTATTGGTCTCTTGCGCACTCAAATCCTGACTCGTATGCGCTGAAAATGCTGAAAAAATGCTGGGCATTTGTACCATAGGGATGCCGTTGAAGGACATAATCACCACTGGTTTGTTGGCAATCAAGGTCTCATGTAATCCGGCATCATCCACCATGCCATCCTCATCATTATCCAGCCACTCAGCCGCAACATTGGCCGCATGAACCAACTTTTCCGCTGGCACCTTGCTTGTGCCGCAAATCAACACCGCATCAAACACCATTGCAGATTTGTCAAAGATCGGTGATTGACAGAGCGGAGCAGGGTTGGCCTGTGTACGGAATTCGGCTGGTGTAAAAAATAGTGTGTATGCACCAGTGCCAAGGGCAAGTACTATCAAAATGGGTAGTATAATGCGTAAAATAATTCGTTTCATCTTCATCTCCCCTATCGAATCTTAAGTAAACCCAAGAAAATAATTAGAAATAGCGGAAGGAGGCACTCTCTTGTGCCAGTCCGGTCGCACAAGAGAGTGCTCCCTCCGCTTATTTCTAAAAACATATTGGGGTTTACTTAAACTAATGAAAAATTGAAAATTGAAGAAATGGAAAATTGAAAGTAGGCAACGGCTTCATTTTCAATTCTTTCAATTTTCCATTGCCCATTTTCAATTTTTAACTGCCAAACGCATCCAGCGTCGCTCGGGACGGGGCCGACATGACGGCTGGAATGACGGACTCAAACAATTCATAGGCCGCAGGGTGACTCTGCTGTAAGCTCTCCGAATTGGCTAACAACCACTCATCTTCGCCTAGACCGTATGGCTCCTGTAAATTCCACGCCGACGTAATGAGCCAGTAGGCGTACTCCTGTATACGAACGCGATCCAGGACTGCTTGCTCTTCCATATCGTCATGATAGCTTTCGATGCTGTAATGCCCATTGGCAATCGCAGTTTGCATCGTTTGATAGACGGTCGCACCGTGACTTAGACCAAACTCATTCATAGACGTGTAGTGCAAGCCAATATTTGTCACGTAATGCAGAATATGCTCAATCACCTCCATCGCTTGATGATCTGGCGTATTCATAATGATGTCACAAGCACTGCTGCGTGCCTCAATGTCTAGGACGTTCTCTATATTCGCCTCTAAATCCGCCTCCGAGAATACAACGGGGATAAGGGCATGGTAGCGATACATCGCTTGCAATACGGCCTCCTGCTGCGCCAGATTTGTGGTTTCATTCCGTACAAACATCTCTTTGATGGTTTTCGCCACCGCATCCAAAAAGGCGTTGGGCATTTCATCCTTGGCAATCAAGGTAATGCCATAGACGACCACTTTCTTGGTAAAAGCACCATATTCGTTGGTCTGCACAACACCAGTGTCGCTATAAATATTGTTGGATGCCGCTCGAACAGGGTTGCGCAAAACACAGCCACCGATATGGGTTTCCCCCCCGATATCTTCTAACGGTGGGCTAGGTGTCGGTGTTGGGCTGGTCGTTGGCACTGGTGATGGCGTCTCTGAATTTGCCCCACTGGCGCCATGTGTAACCAACGGCAAGTACACGTTGCAGTTAAGGAATGCCACAATTTTTTGACCGATTGTACGAGGTTGAGGGTGGGCAGTATTGGCGTCACAAGAATCTGACTGCTCTGAGGAGGACGGTGGCGATGTCTCCGTAGAATCACTATCAATATCCACAACAGCCACGGTTTGGTCTGCAAATTGTAAAAATTCGATGTTTTGGGCAGTGTCCGTGCCATCTCGACCACCGATGTGATCCGTGACAGTGACAACATCTCTGCTCGAATCAGCCACTGAAATCGTGTAGTCGGCTCGATTGCCCACAAATATCGCTGTATCCGAACCACCTGCACCATCCAACACATTATCACCTGCATTGCCCTGAAGTTGGTTATTCTGTGCATTGCCAGCTAGGTTGCTGTTGTTGTTGCCCGTCAACCGTGTATTTAACAGATATTGTGATTTGTAGGTATACGGATTTTGCGCATCAAATGCCATCAAAAACGTCCCATTAAAACTACTGTCAATCCGCACCATATACGTGATATAGGGATTGAAGAAATCATCCATCAAGGCTGCCCCTTGCGGATCACGTGCGACCACATCCGCCCGCGTTTTGGCAATGTATACATCCCACATCCCCAAGTCAGTTTCAGTATACGCACCCCAATAGCCATAGTAGCTATCAACAACTGCCGCTAGATATTCTTGAGTCAAGCTATTTTCATCTGCAAGCTCATCAAGCCATGACCGTGTGTCTGGGTTAGAATTTGCATCGAGCGGCCAGATCGCATAATTATTTGCCATTGCGTTATTGGTCGCCGCACGAATCCGAGCTTGATAGTTTGGCAGGGCACCCGGTTGCGTATTATTGCTGCCATCAACACCGATGCCCGTATCATGCACCAGATGTAAAATCTCCTCAAAGCTGGCATCACGATGATTCTCATAGTCGTTGTTGATATAGGCAGGTGAGCCTTCAACAATCAGCTCTGTATCATGGAGTGGTTGCCCGTCCAACTCCGCAGGGCTGAGATTATCATGGTCATGGGTCCCATTAATCAGCACCAACTTGGCTTCATTGCGTGCCATCTGGTTGGCAACCTCACGCTTGTCTGCGCCATAAGGACTGCCCGGAACATCCTCCAAGAAGAATGCTAAAATGCGTCGCGCACGCACCATCTGTTCATTGCTGATTTGGTCCTGTGCAAAAATCTCAATCGGTTGTCCATTGGGTGCAACGATTTTGGTATATTTGCAATAGTAGCGGTGATACTCGCTGTCCGCCGAGGCTGGAACCGCTTCAATGCCCAGCGACGCCCCGTTTGCAATATCATCAGCACACGACGCCGTTGCCTCTGTTCTGGCAAATGAGACACCCTGCATGGGTTGATGCCCCAACAATCCGGCACAGCCCCCTGTCAGTAGGGCTATACAAATTAACCCTTTTATCCATATATTCATCTTTATCCTCCATCCTGAGTTTATGATTGACTGTCTTCCCTGTTCATGTAGAGCGAGAACGGGCAGACGATAGTTATTATATTTCTTTTGTTTGATTGCTCTGAGTATAGTGTAGCGGGCAAATCTGGAGGAAATGTGAAGGAAGGCTGTGGATGATCTGTAGATTGGTCCAAGTAACAAGCCAGAATACTGCACGTATGCTCATTGTCTTTTGTGAATGCTTGCGGTATGATGATGGAGATGACGCAGCTATTTTGTAACAAACAGGAGAACATACATGATTGGGTTCGACACCATCACTGTTTCTGCCATTTCCTTCAAACCAGCCAAATGGGACAAGGCCGCCAACGCTGGTGCGATGGAAGCCCTCTTTACTGAAGCAGCCAAGACATCACCACAAGTCATTCTCATCACCGAGGGCGCGCTGGAAGGCTATGTCGTCTCCGATGTGTATGAGGGACGTGTCCCAGCATCAGAACTGCTGGCGATTGCCGAGCCAGTGGATGGACCTTATATTCGTCGTTTCCAGACATTGGCGCGCCAACTACGCACCTGTCTCTGTTTTGGCTTTGCCGAGCGGATTGGCGATGAAGTTTTTAACGCGGCACTCTTTCTGGATGCCAATGGTGATATCTGTGGCAAGTATCACAAAGTGCAGTTGGCCGAAGGGACACACCCCTCTTGGTTCTACAATCGTGTAGGCAATCAGATTCGTGCCTTTGACACACCTATCGGGCGAGCAGGCATTGTCATCTGCAATGACCGTTGGAATCCGCTGATTGTACGGACGCTTGTGCTGGATGGCGCACGGGTTATCTTCATCCCGTCGTATGGGAGTCGCAGTAAAGCACAAAACCAAACTGTGTTGGCACGAGCAAGAGAAAATGGTGTGCCGATTGTGGAAGCCAATGTCGGTATGAACCTGATCATCAGCCAAGGCGAAATCGTCGCCTATAAATGGGGGAATGACCAGATTACGACAGCGGAGATTGCCATTCCACATCCACCATCTGAGGCTGGTGCGCGTGCTGCCGAAGCCGAATATTTACGGCAGCAGGGACCAGAGATGGCACGGCGATATGAGCAAGGAAAGCATTTATATAAAGAGGTGTAAACGATGACAACTTTCCGTGTTAACCACAAAATATTTGACGCCCACTTCCACATCGGTCCTTGGGGAACCCAATCCTTTGACGGTCATATCATCACACCTATGCCAGGGATGGGTGGCATTGTTGAGGACCACGGTGTGGGGGCAGACTGCGCCGCTTACTTTGAGCGACATGGCATCTCTTGTGGTTTGGTTGTGCCGACCTATTTGACCAACCCAACGGCGGCGTTTGGCTACAATACATTGGTGCTAGATGCAATCACAGAAGTTGAGACATTGTTCGGGGGTCTGTGGGTGTCACCGATGGTGGATGTGCAGGAACTGAACGAAAAGACATTGGCGATGTTGCCCCAGCCAAAAATCCGTGCATTAAAAATCGCATCGAACTCGTGGGGGGCGGCGGGCATCAACCCCAAAGAATGGACGCCACAAATACGCCACAACATGGAGTCCATCCTAGATGCTGCCCACCGTCACCAACTGCCTATTCAATTTCATACGGGGTATCTGCCCGGCTCCGATCCACTCGACTTTGAGGCGTTTATGCATGAGTACGGCCAAGCCGCCACCTATCATCTGGTCCACATGGGGGAAGCCATTGCCCCTGCCTTTCGTTTTGTGCCTCGTTTTATCCAATGGCTCAAGCTGGGCTATGATGTCTATACGGATACCTCAATTGTGCCGGGGTTTGGCCCAAGCTGGCTGGTTCATGAATGTCAGCAAGCAGGTATTGGGCTGGACCGCATTCTGTTTGCAACGGACACGCCTTGGGGTCGATTCCCGTCTGAGTATTGGAAAGTGGCGGGGATTGAGGTGGCGGAGGATGTGAAAGAGTTAATTTTCTGGAGGAATGCACAGGCACTATACAACAAGGTCTAATCGTTAGATTCAGCATCCGACTTTCAACCCTTCAACTCTTCCACCTTTCAACCTTCTGCAAATCGCTCCTGAAACGCCTGCAATGCTTCCTGATTTTTGCGTGGGTCATAGACGGCAAAGACCACGCGGTCAAAGTAGCCTTCAAAGCGGGGGGACTCTAGCCATTGACCAAAGATGTCGGCGACGAGGTGAGGATCGTTGCGGAAGACGCCGCAGCCCCATGCGCCAAGGATGAGAGAGCGATGACGGTTGTGCTGTGCGATTGACAGGACATAGCCAGCGCGGTAGTAGAGTGTGTCTTCGATGTCTGGTCCTGCATCTGGCTGTTGACGTAGCAGTTGTCCGGTGTTGGGGGCGGGGGCGGTGATGACGGAGGCTAGAAAGAAGTCCTCTAACAGGTCGTCATTGGTGATGCGAAACCAAGGGACGTCAGGGGAGTAGATGATGTGGTCGGTGTAGAGTAGTGATTTGTAGGAGCGGTTGTGGTCGTAGTAGGCGGGCTGTGTCAAGAGGCAGGGGTACAACCCAGAACAACGCGTAAGGTCTTCCTCCTGCGCCATTGCGCCTGTCAAAAAGCCGCCACCGGGTTTGCGTGCTGAGGCATAGTTGAGCAGCACCAGATCGCTACAACCTTCTTCCACAACCATACGATAGGCAGCAGCCGTTGTCTTTTCATTGGTTACTTCGATTTTGGTTGTCTGGGCTGTGTGATGCTCGCGTGAACGTGGGGGGCGTCGGTCGAGCAAGTCATCCACATGACGAGGTGTGTAGAGCCGTGTCCCGCGCTCGGCGGCCTGCTGTTCAGCCGAAAAATCGACCAGATTGAGTGAGATGGTGAGATAACTCCCCTCTCGAAGAATGCTTAATGTTTCTTTGGCAATGCGTTTGAGTGACATAATTGTTCCTATGGTTTATCGTTGTTTGGGTATGAGAGTTCAACCTACGTCCAGAATAGGGTATTGTATGCTCTGGCATGGTATATACCGTTCTCCCCTTTCTGGCAGTGTAATGGGTGCTTATCTCTCAGTATAAGTTCTCATTATATCATCAGTCAATCCATTTGCGTGAATAATATCACGGTATAAGTATGCACTGGGTCGCCATTGCCGTTCTTGGGTATGTGGGTCCATCTCAATCAGGCCAAAGCGCAAGCCCCAGCCTTGGTCCCATTCAAAGTTATCCACCAGCGTCCAATGAAAATAGCCGCGCACATCACAGCCTTCGTTGATGGCTTGGTGCAGTGCTTGCAGATGACCGACCAACCAACGTGGTCGTTGGTCATCGTCATGGTCAGGAAGACCATTTTCGGTGATGTAGATGGGTTTGTTGAAGGCACTGACTTCGTGGCAGATTTGATGAAGGCCATTGGGTGCATAGGCACTGTAGGGGCCATGCTGACCGCTGTCAGAGAACTCGGCATCGGGCTGATAGGCTTCTTCGCCAAAGAGCATGGTGGGGTTGGGTGCAAAGCGTATCCAATCGCGGTCATAGTAGTTGATGGCAACAAAGTCAAAGCTGTCGGCCAAGGCGTGGTGATAGTGTCCGGCACTGAGTGGCGGTCGGAGCTTGCCATCGACCGTCGCCATAAACCAAAGATGCTCAAAGAGATAGCGACGGATGCCTGCTGCGAATCGGTCCGGCAGATGCCTCGTGCGTAATCCGGTTGAGAGATGCACGGCTTTGGCATAGCTGACCTGAGCATGGGGTTGACAGGCATGGATGGTCTGATAGGCGGTGGCATGGCTAAAGAGAAAATGACGAAAGACCTTGTTGGCAAGCAGTGGATTGCGTTTGTTGGGCGGCCATCGTCCCACCATCCACCCTTGTCCCATGCCCACAAGCGGTTCGTTAAAGGTCAGCCAAAAATCACAGAGATCGCCCAACGCCAACACCATTGTGCGCACATAGTGCTGGAATCGTGTAACGCATCCAGCGTTTTCCCACCCACCTTTTTGGGCAAACCATTGTGGGTCGGTGAAATGATGAAAGGCAACCATCGGACGAATGTCTCTGTCCCGTAACCCACCAAGCATTTGGCGATAGCGGTCGATGGCGGCATGGTCAAACACGCCAGGCCGAGGCTCAATACGGCTCCACTCAATGCTCAGTCGATGGCACTGAATGCCCATGTGCTGCATGTGATCAAAGTCGCGCTCGGCATTACGCCACCAATCACAGGCCAAACCACTGTTTTCAAGATCATGTGGATGTTTGGTCCAGATTGCATTGGGCGTTTGTTCATAAAGCCACCACTGGTTGTTGTGATTGTTGCCTTCGGTTTGATGGGATGAAGAGGCTGTTCCCCACAAAAAATTCTGTGGGAATGGTTTTGATGTGTTTTGTGATGGTTTCATGGTATAAAATTTGTACCCCAATACTAGAACGTCGGGAAGCGATGCATCAATAGATTCATTCTATCCAGCGTATTCGTTGTCACCTCCCTGGGGGTCTTCTTTGGTGTGTAGGGGGCAAAAAATAAATAACCAGTACAAACTAGCAGAGTGTATTTGAGACACAATCTCATGTCAACACTAGTCTGTACTGGTTATAATTGTTAGAAGTTTAGCAGGCAGCGCACACCACCTGCTTCAATAATTGATTCGCTGATGATTCTCTACCAAGCGTCATCACGGTCATAACGGCCACCGCGACGATCATCTCGCCGTCCGCGACGATCATCACGTCCGCCACGACCACCACCGCCATAACCACCACCGCCACCGCCACCGCCACCATAGCCACCACCGCGATCATCACGGCCACCGTAGCCGCCGCGACCACCACCGCCGCCATAGCCACCACCGCCACCACCGCCGCGATCATCACGGCCACCGTAGCCGCCACGACCACCACCGTAGCCACCACGACCACCGCCGCCATAACCACCACGGCCACCGCCACGCTCTTCGCGTGGTTTCGCCTCATTCACACGTAGCTCGCGGCCATCTAGGTTGCGACCATTCAGTGCCTCAATCGCTTCATTGGCTTCATCATCGTTTGGCATCTCTACAAAGCCAAACCCTTTTGATCGATATGGCTCATATTTCTCCATAATGATCTCAGCCTTTTCAACGGTACCAAACTCCTCAAACGTTTCTCGCAGCGTTTCCTCTGTGGTTTGATAGGCCAAATTGCCTACATAGATATTCTTCATAATCTTCCTTTGTGAATTGATTGTACTGACTAAAGATTTCGGTTCTACCGAATTTCACGTATATCGATTTCGTTTTGTCTTTGCATATTGTCTTTGCATATTGTGCCATATTGAGGTATTTTGCCCCAGCAGCCACACAACAAATTTTTACCGACCCCAGTAAAAATTTTAAGTCCCCTGCTCTTTAGCCATAAAATAGAAAAATTACATACAAAAAAATATAAAACCCTCAACAAGCTCTGTCATTTGGTTCATAAAGAATGAACACGCAGTCGGTCGTTACGATAGCTAGATACAAACAATCCACTATGAAAGCGCACCCTCTGACTATCCGAACGCAGAACTGAACCCAGCAATGTATCAGAATTTGGATAGGCTGTATTTATCCTACAGAGATATCTAAATTCTAATAATCATAGACTACCAGAAAAAATAAAAAATTTCAAGATGTTCGTTGAAAAAAAATGTACCTGAATCTACACAATTTTGGGATATCACCTTACGAAAGGCAACAAACGGGCTAGTGTGCGACTTGACATATATGAGAAGACCTTTGGAAGTGACGCCCAGTAATTGGTTTGATCAGTAATATATGTCGTCCTCTCCCGAAGGTCTAGCGACTGATGCGAGTTGCTGAAC
>JBCCFC010000350.1:0-10770 GCA_039029935.1 Chloroflexota bacterium | reverse complement strand
GTGAGTCAGGTTGTAGGAGACCGAAGTCGCGACAAGGAGGTGGTTGAGCTGAAGGACGATGATTACACTACTATCGAGACTCTTTTCTCCGCCAAAGCGCCAGTAGCACCCGGCAGCAGCAAGAAGGAGGAGGAGAAGAAGAAATCACATTTGCAAAAATTGCCCGATTACTTTGTCCTATTTTCACCTACCGGAGGTCGACACCACGCGCACACATATTCATCAATGATGCCATCAGAACTGATGCGACCACAACACCTTTGGCGGATGACACTTCTCCGATGGTGGTTCGATGATCGGTGGTGCTTTAAAATTCAATATGTTATAGCTGAGTTCAAATCCAATTTTACGACAAAACTGCGTTGTCACCCGTAGCTCTCCGCCATGAATGGTTGCACAAGCCCGCCAAGTCGCTTCAAACTCTCCGGTAGCCTGTAGACTGAGGACTTTTTTCCCAAGAATCCTTGCAGTACCTGATAGGGCAAATCCTCTATCTTCTGTATAAGACACACAACCTGACGCTGTATCATAGGGACCATCGCACACAGAATTTTTGAAAGAGACGGATGCCCGAAAATCTGTATGTGCAGCTTTCAGCAATAGCTCAACCCCTTTCCCCCATATCGTCACCTTTCCACCGATGCCAAACCCGACATCGCCCCGGGCTTCAACGATAAACGTTCTGTCACCATTGGTGATCATTTGACCATCTTTACAACAATCCTTTTCATCCTTCTTCAGTTTTAGGTCAGCACTCGCACCGACACCAAAATAGAACCCGCTACCGACAAGCTCTGTTTCATCAAACAAATCCGTCCCATTCGGATCCGTCGCATTCACCACAAAATAGTTGGCATACAGATTCATCCCGCCTTCATAGCCAATCGTGTCCATCTGCAAAAAGCGCCCCAATGTGGGTGCATACATGCGTGTACGGAAATAGAGGTTGCCGCTTTCGGTGTCATAGCGTCGGCCTGTGTATTGGTAGGGGTTGCCAATTTGCGAGGCGGTGAGGACTTGGTTGTTGGCATCCAGAATTGTGGCTTGACCATAGATATCGTAGGCGTATTGTTCGACCACTGCGCCTGTTTGGTCGGTGATGGCGAGGATGCTCATCTGGGCGTCACGGTGATAGGAATAGCGCTGTTGGTTGCGGTCCATGCGCACAATTTCATCAATCCCGCCACCATAGATATACTGCGCCAGCAACACATCATCGGTACTACGTTCTTCAATCACACGGGTGCGATTGTCATAGACATAATGGGTTGTCACGCCATTGACGACTTTGGCAATACGCTGCCCCAAGGCATTGTAGACATATTCAATATTGTCATTGACACCAATTTGTTGATTAAGGATGTCATAGCTGTAGGTATTTGTGCCATCTGTCAGCAGATTCCCGCGTTGATCATAGGTCAAGATAGATGTCCCCACCTGTTCATACCGATTCATGGGGTTGGTCAACATGCCGCTATCCGTCGGTCCATATTGCTGAAGTGTCCCATCGGTATCCGCTTGCAGACGATTCCCCAAGGCATCTAGCTGGAAGGATTGGGTACGATTCGATGACGTGATGCTCTCTGGTGTCGTGGCATCTGCACCATACCAAACATCAGTTAGCTGATATAACCCATCATAGGCATAGACATCTGTGGTTTGTGTGTTTGAAATCTGTGTATCTGTGCGCTGCATAAATGTACGGTGGTTGCGTCCATCATAGCCATAACGCAGGTCAAACACGGTGGCATTGATGCGCTCGATGCGTTGCAAGGCGTCAAACTCAACACGATTTTGTACCCCGTTGCCATAGCTCGTCGTGATGGTATTGGCAAGCTCATCATAGCTGTAGCGCGCAACCTCCGTACCCTGTGTGGTTTGCAGACGTTCCAGCCGATTGAGGACATCCGTTTGCCAGACAACGCCATTCCCCGCTGGATAGTTGATGGTGTAGACACCCTGACCATAGTCATAGCCATAATCGGTTGTCCAACGGTTGCCATCAAGCGATTGCGTCATGCGTGTGATGTGATGGACGGGATTGTAGGCAAAGGTGACTTGGCTCTCGTGCTGATGCATCGTTTGGCTGGCCGATAACATGCGTCCAAGATTATCGTAGGTGAATTGTTGCGACCCACCCGTTGAAAATGAGCGTTCAATCATGCGACTGGCCGCGTCATAGTGTTGGTGAAGGGTGTCACCCTCCTGGTTAGTCATCGTCGCCAAGTTGCCCCGCCTATCATAGTCATAGCGGATAGACGTACCATCGGCATGGGTTTGCACAGCCAGCTCGTTACGTGCGGTATAGGCATACAGGGTGGGATGCATATTGGCATCTGTCAGTTGGGTCAGATTCAGCGCATTGTCATAGGCAAAGGTCGTGGTTGCCTGTAGACCATTGGCATCTTCCGCCAGCGCGGTGGGAACCCCAAAGGCATTCATGTTAATCCGCGTCAGGACACCATTGGGGTCAAGTTCGGTCGTACGATAATTCAAGCGATCATAGGTATACTGCGTACAATGGTTTAACGTGGTCACATCGACACAGACACGCACACGCCGATTGAGGTCGTCATAGGTGGCGGCTGCAATCGTGCCGCGCTCATCCGTGATTTGGGCTAAATTACCCGCCGCGTCAAACTGGTAGCGCGTCTCCAACCGCAAGCCTGCATCATCCTCACGGATCAAGGTGTTGCGATTGAGGGCGTCGTATTCATAATAGGTGACGGTGTTGCGCTCATTGGTCACATAGACGCGATTGCCATTGAGGTCATAGGCATAGCGGGTACGCAAGTTCAGCCCACCACAATCGTGGGTTTCGCTTGTACGGCGATTATGGCTGTCATAGGTGTAGCATATCATCGTCCCAACCGGATCGGTCATGGTCAAAAGATTGTCGTTTAGATCATAGACATATTCGGTGGTCAGGTTCAGCCCACCCTCATCCACAATTTGTTCTACAAGACGGTCCAGCCCATCATATATATAGCGCGTGGTATAGCCATCTGCATCGGTTTCGCTGGCAATCTGCCCATCCAAACCATAGGTGCGTGTGATGGCATGACCAGCAGCATCGATCATGTTGATTAGTTGGTCGGCCTCATCATAGAGATACACGGTTTCGCTGCCCCGTCCATCCGCTGTCCGTGCCAACTGTCCATTGACATCATAGGTGTACCGCGTTTGCACGGTGAGGCCATCGTCGGTGGTCATCTCCAGCAGCAACTGGTCATCGTCATCATACTTGTATAGGGTGACAATGTTGCGTCCACTTGCGCCATCTGCCGTATAATCTTGGACGTGCCGCACACGATTGCCCCGCCCATCATACTTGGCATAGCTCACTTTCCCTTCGGCATCGGTCATGGTGACAATGCGCCCCATCGTATCATAGGTATAGGTGCGGGTGTCTTTGCCGTCGGGCTGGATGATGGTTCCCGCATTGCCCATGCCATCAAAATCACGATAGATGGTGGTCAGAGTCAAGCCGCCATCATCACGAATCAATTGCGTCAATAGACCAGGGACAGGCGTCACACCTGCTTGGAAGAGCGGATTGCTACCCGTGCTGGCTTCATCTGTCGTCCCCTGTGTATAGACATAGCGCATCACCATGCCCCGTGCATCGGTTTCGGTCGCCAACAAGCCAAGGGCATTGTAGGTGTACGAGACCTGTGGTGTGACCACCGTCCCCTGTTCATTGGCAACGGGTGGGTAGAGGATGCGGATAAGCTTGCCCGCATTGCCAACGCCTTCTTCATAATCATAGACATAGGTGGTCGTGTTGCCCATTGGGTCAGTCTCGGTCTTGATCTGATTGAATTCGGGTTCATAGGTGTAGACCCAACTTTGCATCTGCGCGGTGTTTCGTGTCCCATTGGGCAATGCACACTGGGCTGCTGGGAGATAGTTTTTGGTCAAGACGTTGCCAACCGCATCAAATGTCTGCTCTACACAGTCGCCATCGGGGTGGATTGTACGTAGTGGACGCCCCGCCTCATCACGCACATAGGTGGTTGTCCGATTGAGCGCATCGCTACTCTCCATCCAATAGCCCCAACGGTCGGTATGCCCTTGCAAACTGCCCCGACTGTATGTGACCGCATCAACAACCGCTGCCGAGAGTGGCACTGCTGGTGCGGGATTATCGGGCGAGCCAACCACGCTTTCATTGATCAAGGGCGCACTGGTATCGGACGGCGAGAAGGTGCGGACCTCTTGGGTGATGCTATTCTGTCCTGTTGCAGCGTCATATCCAACCTGTGGCGGCTCCGTCAACGTCTGTATGCGCCCATACCCATCATAGGCATAGGTCGTCGTCTCGCCATTGCGGTCGGTGTGCTGGGTGAGCAGATGGTTGGCGTCATAGGCAAAGTGGCGTGACCTGCCGTCGGGGAACTGGACCGCTGTCAGCTCATCGTTTGCATTAATCGTGAAGGAAGTGGTGCGCCCTGCCGGGTCGAGGATGGAGGCCAGTTGACCCGCTGCGGTGTAGCGCAAATCCCACACCCAATGCGCGGTCGCTGCCCCCGGTGCGGTGATGGCAACCGTGTCCAGTGAACCATCATCGTTGTAGGTGTAGGTGGTTGTCTGTCCATCGGGTGTCACCGTGTGCGTATGTTGATGCTGGGCGTTAAAGGTGATTTGTTTGCCGTCGGGATAGATGCGGGTGTATTGTTGGGTGGCGGGATCGTAGGTGAGGGTGGAGTAGTCGGTGTCGGTTTGGGAGAAGATGAAGGGGGATGTGCTGCGATTGGATGAGATTTTCATGTAGGTAGGTCCATCCTCTGTAAAGATAGTTGATACAATCTGCCGAGTCGCCAAATCTATGACGGAAATCGTGTCTTCCTCCCGATTAGCAACATAAGCGATCTGACTATCTACAGATAGTACAATACCTGTAGGGAAATCCCCTGTGTTGAAGGTATCTATTTCCTGATAACTATTTAAGTCTACGACCGATACAGTATCATCTTCCCAGTTTGTGATATAAGCAATCTTCTCATCTGAAGAGAGCGCAATAATAAAGGCTTTGTTCCCTACACCAATAGTCGCAATTGTTGTTTGATTAATTAAATCTATTACAGAGAGTGAGTTAGAATCTCGATTGGTCACGTAAACTGTTGTTTCATCGGCTGAAAGTAAAAGGTCGGCAGGTTTATCGCCAACAGGTATAACAGTCGTTATCTGTTGACTCTCTAAATCTATGATTGACATATTATCATCATACCAATGCCTAATATAAGCAGTTGTTTCATCATTTGAGAGTGCAATACCACCTGGTCCATTTCCCACACGTATGGTGTTGACTACCTGTTGACTTGTTAAATCTATCACCAATACTGTATCGTCAGCAAAATTGGTAAGATAAGCAAGTGTTCCATCTGCCGATAATGCAATGCTATTTGGCTCATTCCCAACACCAATTGTCATAGTTTCATTTTGAGTCACTAAATCTACCACCGATACTGTACCAGCACCTCTATTTGGAACGTAAGCCAGTTTTCTATCGGGAGAAAATACAAATCTAGCTGGCTTATCTCCTACATCAACACTGGAAATTGCTTCTTGGGTTGTTAAATCTATCGCAGTAATTGAATCACTGTCAATATTTGTTACATACACCATCCTGCCGTTCGGCAAGAGTTCGATGTTAAATGGTTCTGATCCTGCTGATCCTATTGTGGTTATTTCTTGTTGGCTCGCCAAGTCTATAATGGATACTGTGTTATCATTTAGATTTGTGACATACGCTATCGTTCCATCATTGGAGAGTACAATATCAATTGGTTTATCTCCTACAGGAATAGTTGTTACCTCTTGTCGGCTGCTTAAATCAATGACCGATACTGTATCGTCACCCCAATTTGTAACATAAGCCGTTGATTCATCCTGAGAAAGTGAAATACCGAAAGCATTCGTCCCTACACTAATCGTGGCTACTTCTTGTTGGTTGACTAAATCAATGACTGATACACTATTATCATCCCGATTTGTGACATAAGCCATTGTCTCATCAGAAGAAAGAGCAATCTCATACGGTTTGTCTCCAACAGCTATAGAGGCTATCACCTGCCGCGCTTCTAAATCAACTAAGGACACTGTATTATCAAACCAATTTGGTATATAGGCTTTGGTCTCATCCGCTGTAAGTGCAATACGATGAGGTCCATCCCCTACATTGATAGTATATAATTCAAGTTGGCTTGCTAAATCAATAATTGATAATGTGTCATCATCCCAATTAGCAACATAAGCTATGGTTCCATCTGCCGATAGCTCAATGCCAATTGGCTCCTTTCCAACGTTAATCGTAGCTACACTTTCTTGTTGATTCAAATCTATCACTGATACGGTCGCTTCACCGCGATTTGTGACATATGCCATCATTCCATCTGGCGAAAATGCAATATCAAGAGGACGGTCTCCTACAGAAGTAGTATAACCTCGATTTGAACGGGCTATGCTTTCGGGCATCAGTTGTATCGTATCACCATTTACGTTCGTCCACGCTAATAGTACAGTCTCAGCAACTGATTCACCGGAAGATACCGCTTGAATATCCGGAAACCCCGGAAAATAAAACTCATCCAAACGCTCACCATGCCCAACCAAAATACGCCCCTCTTCACTGGCATACAACCGTTGCTGGTCCGCCCAAACCCAACTCGCTCCTAGCGATGAGTCAACTTGGTTGTCAATCGCCACAGACCCGCTGACCCAAAACTCCTTAAACGCATCGGCATATCGTCCTGTCCCGCCATTGACACAATCGGGTGGATTACCAAAAATGCCGTTGAGCGCATAGCAGTATTGCGCTTGGTAGGGAATCGAGAACTTGACACGATATTGATAGATGCCTGGTGGTAGGGGGTCGCCCTGTGCGTTCTTGCCATCCCACAGATAGCGATACCGTCCGATCTCGCCGTCGGCAGTGAGGTTGGCGTCAAAGGTAAAACTGTCGGTCTTTTCGCCCTCGATGTAGAGTTCCCAGCCGATGTAGTCGCCTAAGATGACATTCTGCATGTTTGCTAAATTGAGTTGGACATCAATCACCTGTGAAGGCAGGGCGCGCCGTGTGTTGTAGCGCAGTTGGGGCGCAACCGCTTCGCCCAATATGTTGACCGAGGGCAAGTCAATCCACTCTTGCAGTTCGCCCGTTTTGTAGTTGATAAAACAGCCGAGTTCACCTGTGCATGGTTGGGTTGGATTATCGCTGGGTTGGTCATTGTCATTGCCACTGTCATCGGGTGGTGGTCCGGTATCAATGTCAACGTCTGGCAGTGGCGCAATCGGGTCATTACAGTCATAGTTGGAGAAGTGCGTCACGGTCATCTCAATCCACTGACCGCTGGCATCGACCGTGCCTGTCCCCGCTGGCTCCCACGCTTGCGTGAACTGATTCCAATAGCCAAGGGGAATCTTGGTGCCGGGGTCAAAGCCGTGACTATTCTGCTGACGCACGGTGATGGGCTGTGTAAAGGTGATCTCCGACGCCCCACCCAAGTTGAAGGCATAGGTTTCCCATGTGCCGGGTGGGAGGTCGCCGCTGGGCAGAAACTCGACCTGCTCAAAGTTGGTGGCGTTGACTTGGCGTGTTTCACCATCAGGGATCGCGCCTTCGGGGATGACCAGTTGCAACGAGCCATCGCTGGCATCATGCGTACAGCCGCCGCTGTCACACGTGGTCTCTGCCGCATCCAACGGTGTCAGATAGACATCGTTGGTGGCCGTGCTACGTTCTTTGACAATCTCAATTTCGCGTTGGGCATAGGTGTAGCCATCTCGCTCGACCTTGAGCCAATAGGTTCCCGTCTTGGCAGCGGGGAAGGCAAAGAAGCCATCGGGTCCAGTCACCACGGAGCCATCAACAGCACGGGCAAAGGCGCGCGTGGCGGCGCGTGTCAGCGGTGGCAACTGCGCACTGCGCGCCATGCTGCGGATAGCGGCATTACGGCGTTGGGTGCGTAGCTGTGCCAGTGCATCGGGGTCCACAATCTGCTCTAGCGTGACCGTCGCCCCGGCCAAGGGTTGACAGGACTGCAAATGCGCATCACACGCCTGCGCATCATAAACCTGTCCCGACACCCATCCACTATCAGCCTCGGCCACAGGCGGTGTAATCTCATCGGGGCTGGGCGGAATATAGAAAGTCGTCTCGTGGGTCGTCACATTGCCATTGGTATCGGCCACCGACACATGCAGCGTATAGCTTACATCCGTCGCCAGTACCGACCCCACCTGTCCGCTGGCTCCCTCGGCATTGACCGCCAAATCGCCCGTAATATCAATCTCGCCACCATTGGCCGGACGCAGCGTAATCTTGACGGTGGATGGATTGACGGCATCAAAAGCATCGGCAAAGGTCAATGATATGGTGGGGCTAGCCGTATAGACCGACTGACGATGACGGGGTTCGGCTACCACAATCTGCGGCCCCGCCCCATCCACACCGATGACACGGCTGGCAAGCCCCACCTGCCCCACGCTGTCATAGGCCACCACGTCGAGGACCTGATTGCCCATCTCCACAGGCACACGCACACTAAACTCTGTACCATCCAACGTCGCCGCTGCCAACGTTGCCGCCACCCCATTCACCGTCACCGGGGCAATCTCATGCGTATCCACAACTTCACCCCGCACCAGCACATCCTGCCCCGCAACCACAGCCCCATCCGCAGGCTCGGTCATCGTCACCACAGGTGCAGTCACATCATACTCGTTGGCAACCCATGCCAAGTCAAAGGCATCGATGACGTTATTGGTGTCCAGATCAACATGCGCCGCATAACACGCCTCACCCAACGCACAATTCCAATGCGCCGCCGCTTGCGCCACATCTGCCGAATCGACATCAGTATCGCAGTCAAGGTCCGCCGCAAAACAGGTCTCCGCTTTCCGTGCCTTGGTCGCAACAGCACGTGGAATGGTGCGCACGGTGGCATGGGCAAGTTGATTCACGTTTGCGCGTTGGCTGCTAGTCGTTGGCTGCGATGAGGGCGTCGGCTCATCAGCACTGTCTACAGTTCGATTGACTGTTGCATTTCCCGCCGCGTTATTTTCCACTTTGACAACGGGTAGGTAAATCGAATAGGGGTCGCGTGCTAAATCGCTCGATCCATCAATCACAACGCTGCTTGACTGTGTTGATGCCGACAACCCATTTGGCGGCACAGCCCCATCCGCAAGCTGAATGTTTGTCAAATCGAGTTGCGCCGTACCCCCTGCATTGGCCGCAAAACGCACGGTCAACAGCAGACCATCGCCCATGACACCCTGCCCCACACCATTACGCGCGCAGGCAAAGCGCAGTACCCCGGCTGACGGTGACGCCGCCTGTGGACAGATGGCTGGATTATTGACAGTATTTAGTCCTGTGGAGAGAAAATCGCCTGCAATATGATTCACCAGTGAGAGGCGCGTGGCATCATAGACCAGATCAAATTGAAAGGCACTGAGTGGTGGTTCTACGCCAGAGATTTGGACAGTGGCTTCAAAGGTGTCACCGATATCCAGTGTTTGTGTGGATGTTTGGATGGAAAGTTGAGCAGAACTTTGTGTGGTAGCTTGTACAATGTTTTTCGTCAGAGCAGTTGTTGACGCTGGTTCTGAGATGACTGGCTCTGTGGCAGGCGACTGCCCTGATAGCACTGGCGTGGCTGGATAGAGTAGATTGAGATTCAAGACGATAATCAGACTGATGTTCAGAATGGCTTGAATGATGTGTCGTTGCTGAAACATAGTTTTCTCCTATGTGAAAGATTGGATTGGTTTGGTTTAACGGATATTTGTGACAAAACGCCCTAGGTTACAACCACAGGGCTAACCAACAACGCCTCCTAAACGAGGCTTTCATGTGCAAACAGAAGACCCTTTCAAGGGTCATCGCTATCTAGCACCGACCGTTTACAGCGGTGTGTTATACGCTCTCGATATTTTGTCTATCGTACCATAGTATGGTCGATTATGAGAAACGCACAAAATCACTGAGTTGGTTTATGATAAACATAAAAGTGAATACGATTTATTTACCTTGGAACCAATTTCGCTCTTAACCCAATATTGAGTACAATAAACACAGGCTCTGGTTAGGAGAGTCATTGAAAGTACAATCGTCTGTGTTATATATTTTCGTGTAATCGTAGATAGGAGGAAGAACACATGCTCGAAGTAGCCTCGCTCCGTTATGGGGTCATTTTCAAAAAAGCCTTTTGTGTGCCGTCCATTTTTAACGCATTTGCCAGCGATGCCATAGGTGTTCCCATTAATGTCAAAGAAGTGGAAACAGAGAAAAAATTTTCGCCTATCATCGGATCGGTCGATATCACCTTTGATCTCTTTGCTCAGGATGAAGAGAACGGTGTCTTTGTTGATATTCAACATGAGCGACTGGGGGATCACTATGATCGGTTTATGCACTACACCTGTGCCGCAATTTTACAACAGGTTGCCAAATCTGATGACTATAAACCACCGTTGGCCGTCTATACCATTGTAGTCTTAACCTCTGGTGATAAACATAAAACCGATATTGCCATCACCGATTTTGACCCCAAGAATCGCAAGGGAGAAGGCTTGGGTGAGCTTCCGCACAAAGTTATTTATATCGCTCCTAAGTGTGTGGACGATGACACGCCCGAAGAAATGAAAGAATGGCTGCGGGCTATTGATGACAGTCTGGATGAGAAGGTTGATACAGGCGAGTATGAGCGCGATGAGATTCAACACATCTTTGACATCATTCAAAAGGATAAAGTGACACCGCAG
>JBCCFC010000349.1:0-10785 GCA_039029935.1 Chloroflexota bacterium | reverse complement strand
GATGGCAAACACATGGTCGTCGTTGTTGTCAGCGATCCTACCCCTTCGGAACGCCACTGGGTGATCACTGCATATATTTCTAGAAGATTATCAAAGGGAGGCGATATCGAATGGACACGAACTTAGTCTTTAAATATGACCGTGAAGCCGATATTCTATACATTAATACTTGTGTTCCCTATCCAGAGCAGGAGAGTGAAGAGCTTGAAGATGAAATTATTGCCCGTTTCAATCCAGATACCAACGAAATCGAGAATCTTGAAGTACTCTTTTTCTCAACAAGACTTTTGCGCCAAGATATATTCCAATTGCCAATTTCGGCTCGCTTACAACTGCAAAATGCACATTAATTCATAACCTATGATCCATACAAACTTTATCCGTCGCCAACTGACAATGGCGAAACAACAATCACTGATTTTTGTCCTTTGTGTCGCTTTGGCGATTCTTACACTGGTGGGGCTGAATAGCTTTGGCTCCAGCGTCAACCAAGCGTTGGTGCGCGATGCGCGTGAACTGCTGGCGGGCGATGTTGTCATTGACTCTAGCTATGCGCCAACCGAGGCGTTGGCCGAGGCCATTGCCGAGCTTGAAGCGGAAAATACGCTTGTGCAGAGCCAGATTGTGTCACTCTTTACGGTTGCGCGCACAGAGGCAGAGGATAATTCCCTGCTCACCGACCTCAAAATTGTGGAGCAGACCTATCCATTTTATGGTGAAGTTGAACTGGCATCGGGACTACCGTTGCACGATGTGCTACTATCAGGGACGATTATTGTCGAGCAATTGATTTTGGATCGGCTCGGGTTGTCCATTGGCGACTCGTTGCGTGTCGGTTCGGCGATGCTGACCATCGGTGATGTCGTTCTGGGTGAGCCAGATCGTCCGGTCAACTTTTTCTCGTTTGGACCGCGTATTCTGATTGCCAAAGCAGACCAAGAGAGCCTAGATTTAGTTAAACTGGGGAGCCGCGTCAGCTATCGGACCTTGATTCAAGTGCCCGATGAGAATAACCTTGAAGCAGTGGCTGCACGGTTGGGCGAGGCCACTGATCCCGTTTTTGAGAGTCTTTCCACCTTTCGTACCAGTGATTCGGGGCTACAGACCTTCTTCAACAATCTGCTCTTTTTTCTCAGCCTCGTCGCCATCTTTACACTCATCCTCGCTGGCATTGGTATCCAAAGTGCGCTGACTGCCTTTCTACGTGAGCGCGACAATACCATCGCCATCATCAAAACACTGGGGGGTACAAACCGTTTTGTCACAACGCACTTTCTCTATGTCATCGCCATTCTTGGTGTCGTCGGCACGGTGCTAGGGTTGGCAGGTGGTTTTGCCCTACAAAGTCTCTTCCCATACCTGTTGGCCGATTTCTTGCCTGAAGATATTGACCTAGTGGTCTCATGGCAGGTGGTGCTTGAAAGCCTGCTTCTCAGCATTGCCGTCGTCGCCATCTTCACCTATCTACCCATCGACCGTCTCAAGGAACTGCGCCCCAACTTCATCCTGCGCAAAGAGTCCATGCCTGTGCCCAAAGGTATTCTGTTCTATGCCATCCTCCTTAGTTTCATCCTTTTCTTTACCCTGCTCGTCCTCTGGCAACTCGATGATTTGGAGCGAACACTCTACTTCATGGGTGGTGTGCTGGGCTTGGTCATCATCACCGCGTTGGTCACGGAGGGCATTCTCTACGTCCTCCGCCGTTTTGAACTCAAGCAGCTTGATTTACGCCAAGCCATGCGCGGGCTGTTTCGTCCACGCAACGCTACCCGTGCCATCATCATCACCCTTTCATCCGCACTCGCCGTCGTCTTTACCATCTACATTGTCGAGCAGAATCTCGATTCCTCCTTTGTCCAAGCCTATCCCGAAGATGCCCCCAACGTCTTCTTTCTCGATATCCAACCATCCCAGCGCGATGACTTTGAGGCCGAAATACAGTCGATGACAGAGTCATTCCCATTGGCTGTTGACAGCGATGGCAACGAGAGCCTCTATGACACGGGTCTGAATGTTTTCCCTGCTGTGCGCGCGGCCGTTGCTGCGGTCAATGATGAAGTCCCCGAATGGCAACAAGACGATGATGAAAACAGCCGAGAGGGGCAGGGTGGCAATGGACAGAGCGGCAATGGGCAGCGAGATGATGATCGCCGTATTCTGTTCAACCTCACCTATCGCACTGAATTAAACGAGGATGAGATATTGGTCGAAGGGGATTCGCTGTTTGATCCCAATTTTGCTGGTGGCAACCAAGTGTCGGTCCTTGATATGGGCTGGACAGGACTACAGTTGGGCGATAAAATATCGTTTCGTATTCAAGGCGTACCACTGGAAGCAACCATCACCAGCCTGCGTGAGCAAGCCGAAGATTCGTTTGGCATCTTCTTCACCTTTGTCTTTGAGCCAGAGGTACTTATCAACGCACCGCATACGATTCTGGCCTCATCGCGTATTCCTGTTGACGAAATCGCGGCCATGCAAAACCGCATCGTCTCACGCTTCCCCAATATCAGTGTCATCAACCTCTCCGAAACCATCGCCACCTTCTCGGAAATTGCCGGGCAACTGACACAGGTCATCCGCTTCTTAACCTTCTTTAGCATCGCCGCCGGTGTCCTCATCATCGTCAGTTCAGTCTATGCCACCCGTTTTGCCCGCATTCAAGAAGCAGTCTATTTCAAGGTATTGGGGGCCAAAAGTCGCTTTGTGCTGCGTGTGTTTGCGCTTGAAAACTTTATCCTTGGATTTATCAGCGCCTTTGTCGCCCTCCTGCTTTCACAAGTCGGTAGCTGGATTGTGACAACCCGTGTGCTTGAACTGGAGTACAATCCCTTTATTGGCGCAAGTATCATCATGATGCTGGGGACGATTTTGTTAGTGATGGCTGTCGGGCTGGTTGCATCTATCCCGATTTTACGACAACGCCCCATCCGCTTTTTACGTGAACAGACGCAAGAATAAAAAAGTTTGTCAGCTTGTCAGCTTGTCAGCTTGTCAGCACACTGGCTGACTGGCTGACAAGCTGATTTTATACTTTCCTGTACGATAAAAAAATGGAATATCTGTGGTATAATAAACCTGCATGGATGTTTTTGCTTTGTGTACATGAAAAGAAGGTGGTGTTATGCGTCACGATATACCAGCAGATATCTCGGTATTTAAAACAATCATTGAGAATGATTATCTATATATTGATAAGACAAAATATATTTATGATGTAGCCCGTCGTGCATCAGGATCATTCTTTCTCTCTCGACCTCGTCGCTTTGGCAAGAGCTTATTTGTCTCTACCTTGTATGAGCTTTTTCGCGGCAATCGAGAATTGTTCAAAGGTTTATGGATTGACAGCAGTGATTACGATTGGCAGTCCTACCCCGTGATTCGGATTGATTTTAGCCGCTATCGTATACGCAATGTCACAGATATCGAAAATAGTATCTGGCGACAATTCAACCGTATTGCGAAGGATAATCATGTCTCTATCGACAGAGATTCCCCTGATGTGATGTTTGCAGAGTTGATCTACGAACTCTACGATGCTTATGATGGTCAACAGGTGGTGATTCTCGTTGATGAATATGATAAACCGATTATCGACCACCTTGAAGACATTGAGGAAGCCAAGCGGATTCGAGATGCGCTTAAGGGCTTTTATACGATTGTCAAGTCCATGCAGGAATATATCCGTTTGGTCTTCATCACAGGCATCAGCAAATTTTCCAAAGTCAGCATTTTTTCTGAACTCAACAACTTAACCGATCTTACCATGAAAAATTGGTTTGCAACTTCTTTGGGGATCACAGAAGAGGAATTACGGACGTGTTTTGCAGACTATATTCCCGATTTTGCACAAAAGGAAGGACTCACAAACGAAGCATTACTTGAAAAAATACGCCACCAATATAATGGTTTCTGTTTTGCTGGCGATGCACAGACAGTCTATAATCCGTTTTCAACCATGCAGCTATTCTATGCACAACAATTTCAACATTATTGGTTTGAGAGCGGCACACCCTCTTTTCTGATCCGCAAAATTCGCAATCAAAACTATCGGATTGAAGAACTGCAAGAGCGTGAGATTTACGAGGCAGCATTCAGTGTTTATGATATCGAAAATTTAGCGATTTTGCCTCTACTCTTCCAAACAGGATATCTCACCATCAAATCCTATGACAAAGAAAAAGAGCTCTACAAACTGTATTATCCCAACCATGAAGTGGAACAATCTTTTCTGATACATATCCTCGACGCCTATAGCCAATTTGATCATGGAATCAGCATGACGCATTTATGGCGGCTCATTGATGCGTTGAAAGCGCATAATCTTCAAGAGTTCTTCGTGGTTCTCAAAGTCTTCTTTGCCAATATTAACTATGCATTGCATGTCAAAAACGAAAAATTTTACCAAACCATTTTTCATGTCATCTTCACCTTGATAGGGCTACAAATTCATGCCGAGGAAAAGACCAACGATGGTCGGATTGATGCTGTCATTGACTTGGAGAATCACATCTATATTTTTGAATTCAAATTGGACGGCACAGCAGCAGATGCCTTAGCCCAGATTAAGAAGAAAGAATATTTTCAGAAATACTGGTTAAAAGGCAAGCCAATCACGATTATCGGTGTCAATTTTGATACAAAAACGCGGTCTGTCGGTGAATGGTTGCCTGAAGAGGTGAAAAGTTGAAGGGTTGAAGAATTGAAAGGTTGAAGAGTTGAAACAGATACAGAACAGTCTATGCTATAGTGTGTTTTTCTTGGTTGTTGTTTTATTGGCTGGATGTGGTGGTGGCGAAACACCGACACCTGAACCGACGGCAACGCCCACCTCTGTTCCTGTGGTTGATAACACGATTACGATTGTGGCGATGGGTGATAGTTTAACGGAGGGGTTTGGGGTAGACTTTGACCAAGCCTATCCTGCGCAGTTGGAGCAACGGCTGCTGGCCGATGGCTACGACATTGAAGTCATCAACGCGGGCATCAGTGGTGAGACGAGCAGTGGCGCATTGTCACGCGTAGATTGGGTGCTCACACTCAACCCAGACATTGTGATCTTGGAGACTGGACCCAACGATGGTTTGCGTGGCATTGATCCTGAACTGACGCGCTCAAACATGAACGCGCTCGTTGAGACTTTTCAGGACAATGAGGTGGTCGTCGTCCTCGCCGGGATGCAAATTGTGCAGAATATGGGGGATGCCTATGTTGAGCAATTTCGTGGTATCTATCCTAGCGTCGCTGAAACCTATGAGCTTGCCCTAATTCCGTTCTTCTTGGATGGGGTCGGCGGTGTTGCCGAATTAAATCAGGCGGACGCTGTGCATCCTACGGCTGAGGGGTATACGATTGTGGTGGAAACGGTGTACCCCTATGTGACGGATGCATTAGCAGAAGTGCTAGCTACTCAATAACGATATTTGGCATTGACGAAAATGTGTGCTATTCTGAGTCGAATGTAAACAGTGGATGATAATTCAATTAAATTGAGGTATATTGACTATGGAACGTTTATTGGAACCAAGGGTAAATTCTTCTGTATTAACCATGCCACTGGAAAAAATACAGGAGAAAATTTCTAAAAATGTGACAAAAAAGTCGAAACAAAAATCCATTTCTCCAATCAAAAAACAAGCAAAGGCATTGTCACCCGATGAGCTATTACGTCAATCTATTGCAAAAGAACGCCCCGCTTGGATACCAGATCACATCGTTGCTAATTGGGACCCAAGCCCATATGCCTATCAAACAGAGGAGGATTTGATGCCAGGAGGTGGAGTACATGGCGATGGTATGGTTGAAATTGGACGGATGATTAAAGACCCTTTACGGGAACAAGGCTGTTTTGTCCTATTCGATGTCTTTATGATGTATCGAAACGAAAAGGGAGTGCGAGATCGAGTTGCCCCTGATTTATTGGTTGTGCCAATTGGCGAAGCTCAGGATTTGCCGTCCTCGTATGATTCCGAAACACAGCCGACACCACTCTGTGCATTTGAAATTGTCTCGCCTGACGGTGATCGCAAAGACCGCAATAGCATGAGGATTTATATCGAAAAGATAGGTATCTCTCATTGTGTCTTAATCTATCTTGTGGACAGCGATGGGAATAGATTGCCCGAAGCAAAGCTGGGTGTCTGGCGGAAAGACCCCAGAACAGGCCGTGCGATGCAAGTCTCGCCTGATGTCGCAGGCAGATATTACTTGCCGCAAATACAAATGTGGGTGGGTATCAAAGGACAGATGATCTACTTTGAGGACGAGAGTACGGGAGAAATTTTACGCGATACGGGACTTGAACGTAAGATGCGTGAAGAGGCAGAGAAACGGGCTGACGAAGAACGTAAACAGCGTGAGAAGGAGCAGCGACGGCGTGAGGAGGAGCAGCGACGGCGTGAGGAGGAGCAGCGACGGCGTGAGGAGGAGCAGCAGCTACGCTTTGAAGCAGAGGAAGAGAATGCGCGTCTTATGGCGTTGCTGAAACAACATGGCATCTCAGTATAAGTGTTCCGCACGGGTCAGTATACTGCGTGGGGACATAACTTGAGCTTCTAGATTGAGCCGGACCTTTGGGAGGTGAGCACCAAATCTATACGCATGGGAAAGACTCGATGCTCGCCTCCCGAAGGTCCATCCATCACAATCGTGGGTATACACTACCGAAATATCGCTGGTAAATAAATAAATTCTAACGAGACCCCATCTACATCGGTCTGTGCGCTAGGTAATACCAGAGCAAATTCGCTGGCAAACTCGATTGCAACGGCAAGCACATTGTTCTCCGTGTCATGGCTTAAGGTTTCAAGCGGTTGCCATTGTGGCTGGTTGGGAATGAGGGTCGTTTGGCTTGACGGTGTATAGACAAATAGTTGTATCTCTTCCTGATTAAGCATGGGGGGGATTAATTCTTCTGAGTCTGTTCCAAGCAGGGACTCCGCCTGATTGGGATTGTCTAGAAGGTTGTAATGAAGCGTCAAGAATAACGGCGGTGTGAAGAGTAGCACATCTTGAGATGGGTTTAATGGAGATGCATGGATATCCAGCAAATCAAGTTGAAATGCCGTGTTTAGGTAGGTATCAGGTGGCGCAGTCGTAGGTGTTAATAACTTCGTATAGCGAATAAAGGCCACATCTTTGGGCAAACTATCAGGGGCAATTCCAATGACGATAGTGCTATCGCTTGGTGTGATAATTTGATACTCTGATGCGTTGGCATCCACGTGTAGCAACTCTATCTCCGGCACTTGATCAATGGCAGGCGCTTCGTCATCCAAGTCAATGGCTGTTGGAACCGTGGGTGTCGCCGTTGGGCTAATCTGACCCGGATCAATAGGCAGCGAGATAGTATTGTCTGATGCATTGTTGGGCAAAGGCGTCAGTGTAACTTCGGGCGTTGGTTCCGGTGTTGGTGTTGCGGTGGGTGTTGCGGTCGGTCTCGGTGTTGGCGTATCCGTGCTAATAATGGGCATACTCTCAGGTTGCGGTGTCAAGTCCGGTTGGATATCAATCGCTGGCGTTTTTTCTGGCTCAATATCAGGATTTGCACCACTTACAGTTTCGTCTACAGCCTCGCCTTCACTTGTTTCTGCTAGAGTATCTTCGATTAGTGTTTCTTCTGAGGCAAAGTTCACCTCATTTTCTGGTGTATTCATCATTTCACGAATAAAGACACCACGATGGATGACATTGTTGCTGTCATTGTGATCCTTGGGCGACAGATGCTCTGTGTCGATGTAGGCATGGTTGGAAAAAACACCCGCTTCGCTTGGTATCACAACAATATCCAATAGAGAGACAAGATCGTGGGGGACAATGGTCAGTAGACATTCAACGACCGTAAATCGTTCTTGTTGCTGATTGTATATCACACCTGATAGGTCTGTTATACTTGTGGTACTCTGTGTGAAGAAAAAACGATCTGTAGTTTGGCAATAGGGTTCAATGGCGACAATCTCTGTATCCGCAGGAAAGAGAATGTGAACCACAGCGTTGGTTGCATCCTCTGAGCCTTGATTATAGACCGAGATCGTGTATGTCAATGGTTGACCCACTTGCGCTTGTATGGGTTGAATCTGCTGGCTCAATGCTAGATCGGTAAAACGCACATTCATCTCGACACTTTCAACAAGCGATGGAATTCCTTGTCCATTCAAGGTTGCTGTGCCGATCAATTGGGTGTTGTTATTGACATTATCGGCAATACGCACGGGGATATGGACAAGGATTGATTGATTGGCTTGTAGCTGTAAATCATGCACAACAATGGGCGGATTGGCGGCTTGTCCACTTGTTTCTGATCCTGTCTCTGAGAGAGGGTCGGCTTCGATTTGCTCGACATGCATCTCGGCTGGGCCAACAGACTCTGCACCAATTGGTAGCGGAAGCCAAAGTGTTAGCCCGTCAATCGTTGAATCGCTCGTCAGCGCAATCGTCATGGTCACCTGCTCGCCAGGAATCGGCATTGGGTTACTGACCGAGAGTGCTAACTCGATTTGCGGCAGTTGGAGGATTGTTTCGAGACTCCGTGTGAACAGCGTGTGTTCTGGTGTAATGATCTGTATCGTATTCAGAAGCGTACTCTGAAGCACATCAAGATCAGGATTATAGGTTGTCTCTAAGTGTTGCGGGTTTGTGGGCATCTGCACATGGATGGTGTAGGTGACGGTTGTATGCGCAGGGATCGTCTGCGCCAACCAGGTGATGATGCCTTCATCCTGATGATAAATATACTCATCTGTTGTTAGATTATTTGTTAAGCTGTCAATGCCAGCCGTCTCTTGTCCGGATACCTGAACCAAGGTTGTATGGGCAGGCAGAATATAATGATAGTCAACGTCCATTGCGTCTGTGGCTGTTGGATTCGTAATCACCATTTGATATGAGACTGTCTCGCCAAGACGAATGGCAGCAGTTTCTACTGCATCCCTATTCATTGCAACTAGAGCTACCTCTAAATGGGTGTACTCAATTTCCGCCATGGCGACATCCGCTTGGATGCGAGGCATATGCACACCGCTGCGTGTGTCTTGAATCGAGATACCTGTGTCACGCAATAAGGACAAGGCTTCGGTAATTTTCAACGCTGGGTTGCGCGATTTGAGCAAAACCCATGTCGCGGCAACATGCGGGGATGCCATCGAGGTTCCTGTTCGTTTTTCGTATAAATTTTCGGGGAGACCATCAATGCCTCTGTTAGGGGTCGCCGAGCGGATTTGCGTTCCTGGGGCCAACAAATCTGTAAAATAAGTTGTGTTGTTAAACGATGGAATTTCGTCTTCCAGGTCGGTGGCGGCAACGCTAATCGAGGTCGAAATACAGGCGGGGGCCAACATGCGGTCGGACCAACCGTTATTGCCTGTGGCAACAATCACAGGAATATTGACCGCATATAATTTGTCAATGGCAATCTTGGTCGCAAGTTCATTTTGGTCACAGATGGCGGGGTTGGAGTACAATCCTCGCCCTACGCTCATGTTAACCGCCGCAATGTTGTACGTATTGCGCAACTCATAGACATACTCTAACCCACGGATAATGTCGGATTCAAATCCAACTTCGCCAAACAACGTCTGAATGGCAATGACATCAGCTTCGGGCGCAATACCAGACACGGCAAAGGCTGCCTCTGGATTTTCTGCTATTGTATTTGGGTTGATAGCATTTGGGTCGATAATATTTTTTATGCCAGTCTTTTGGGTGCCAGTCTTTTGGGTGCCAGTCTTTTGGGTGATTGTATCAAGTGTCTGGCTCTGGCCCACCATAATGCCAGCGACATGTGTGCCATGTCCGCAATCTTCCACCTTTTCGCAGACATTTGCACCGGGGCCAGTGTCCTCGACTTGCCCCTCGCGGCACAGGGCCGCTGCGGAAAAACAGGCTTCGTGGACAATGCGATTCCGGTTTACCTCAGCGATCTGCACACTATCCTCACCTAGCCCCCCTGAAATGGTTGCAGGGTTGTCGAAAAAATAAGGATGCGAAACCTGTACACCCGTATCAATCAGTGCAATCACCTGTCCTGCACCACGATAACCATCTGCCCAAATTGTGGGGATGCCGATGATTTGCAAATTTTGCGGTTCATTTTCTGTACGGCTGCTGGCGATACTGTTATAATTCACAGGGTGTCCATAGGGAGAGGCATCGTTGGAGAGTAATGTAACGGGTCGATTTTCTTGAACATGAATGACATAGGGTGACTCGGCAATGATCGCCAATGTGTCAACATCTACATCCATCCCAAGGATGGGGAGATGTTTATAGCGGATAAAGACGGCTGATTCGACATCCAAATAGGTCCCCCGCTGGGGATTGGTAGAACGGCTAGATCGGTGGCTTTGTTGGACTAGGGTTGACTGTAAACTCGTCAAAAAATCATCTTGTAACGTTTGGATAGTTGATGGCGAGTATTGATGTAGATCGCGCTGTGCGTCTTGCTGGAGAGCACCTTGTTGGCTCGTACTTGGCTGGATGTTACCTTGTCTCGTATTGTGGTTTAAGGTGTTTAAGACAACCAAAACGGGTATGGTATGGTGTTCCTGTAGATTTTGTGTCTCATGGCTGGCTGTTTGGCTCAGTTGGGCAAACGCCATAGTCACAGAGATAGGTTTGATGAGAAATAGTGTGGTTACGATGAGTATGGTAGACAAAAAACGCCTAGCCACCGCAAACCAATCAATCTTATTTTGTTGCCCCATAAAAATACCCATTATAGTATAAAACGTTTCAAGAAACATGGTAGGCAGACTCCTTCATTGCCTTAGCGAGTAACAGGCGTTACGT
>JBCCFC010000348.1:0-10791 GCA_039029935.1 Chloroflexota bacterium | reverse complement strand
CGAATGATGGTGGATGTACGATCATGGCAATCAGCATGCCTTCTTCTTCATAATCCATCCCAAATAGGGGCGTTCCCTTGACGATATCGCGACCGTCTACATTGCCGCCGTGAAAATTTCGGATTCCGCCTTATCCAACAGCCCTGAAAGCCGATAGCTCCACGCCAATTCCTTGCGTAACAGCGGCACTTTGTATGGATGCCAGCTTGTCGCCAATGCCAACCCGTGCTGATATGCATCAATGGCTTTTGACAAATTATCCTCGCTGTTGGCAATGTAGCCCGCAAGTTGATGGCGTTCAATCGTTAGAACGGGTGCGGTCCAGACTGTCTGCTCAAGCTCTTTTGACGCTTGTGAGAGGTTGCCCGCATAGATGAGCAGTTTGGTACGAATACAGGCGAGGACTTGTTGGTTGTCTGGCTCTACATATTTGGTAGAGACGCGGTCAAACAGTTCATACGCAAACTGACTCTGCCCCTGATTGATCTCGTGTTCGTGATTCTGCCACCACAACGTGACCGCGTGGTCAAATTCATTGGCCTGAATATAGTGATAGGCCGCGTGGGTATAGCTGGCATATCCCTCATAGACAACCGCTGCCTTGTGGTGGAATTCTTCTCGTTCTTTTTGCGATAGGAGTTGTTCATAGAGGATGGTGCGATAGACGGCCAAAATGGCGCAGTGATCACCATGTTGATGGATCAATTGATGCTCGACTAGGTGATGAAAGACACGCTGTGTTTCCGTGTCAAAGTAGCCATGATGCAGCGGTGCTGGCTTTTGAAACACAGACAAAAAGAGCAGGATACCCCTTTCCGCCTCCGAAAGATAGGTCCAGACACGTTTGAATAAAAACTCAACCGACGGGTTTTGTGGCATCGTGTTAAGGATGTCGTCAAAGGTCTGTGTTCCCTCTTCACGACGCTGGTTGGCATTGTACAAAATCATAAACAACTCTAACAGACGTGGATTGCCTTGGGTATACGTCTGAATCTGTTTGATCTGTTCTGTCGCCAAGCGAATGTTTGCCCGCTCAAACAGATAACGCGTATCCCCCTCTTGAAATCCTCTCAGGGTATGTTGTTGGTCAACGTGCATGTGTATCTGTTGACCGATGAGGATGATGCCAGCCAGCCCGCGCAGGCTTTCCAATAGCCGAGTTAATTGAGCATGTGCATCGGTCTCGGCGTCACGCAGAATCTCGATTTCATCAATACAGAGAATCGGTATTGCTTTTGCGCCTAATGTCGTGATGGCGTGGCGCATCGTTGCTGATATTTTGTCCAAGTCGATTTGGGTCTGCTTTTGGATATCGTCCACCAGTTGCATCCACAAGAGGCGTGACCCATGTTGATGACAGAAAAAGCCCAGCTCAAACAAAAAACTGCTCGGACGATCATTCAACCCCGCTCGCAGCGTATACCAAAAAATAGGGTGTCCATCTAGCTGTTGTGTAACGGCACTCGCCAATGTGGTCTTGCCCATGCCACTTGACCCCAAAATCGCCACCGTCTCTTTCTGGCGTAACGACTGTAAACTCTCTTGGATGATCTGCCTGCGTTGCGGACCGATGATTGGCTGGGTACGCGGTGGTTTTTCGATGCTCAGGGCGGGCTTCAAGATACTCAAAAGCGCATCACAAAATGATGGTATAAACTGTTGTTTATGTTTGAAAAAGGTGGTTTTACCCACGTTCATAGCAAGATAGGACTTTGTGCTATTTAGCCGTTGGAAGTAATGAAATTCGATCAGTTGAGCATATATTTTGCCATTATCCCCTCCTTTCCGTTCCATATCCGCCACTGCGTCGCGTAGCAGTTGTTGGAGGGCCATACCCCGTCGCTCATCATCATCCAGCGTGGTTGGTATGTCTGCAAGATATTCGCCCACCAAATAAGGCGCGGCTAGTGGTGATTCTTGACCCAGCAAGCGTGGCTTCGAAAAGTTCTCTAGTGCCTTTAAAATGTGATCCTGAAATTGTGAGTCTGTCTGGCTGGTTTGCGTTTGTTGTGTCATTGTCTGTCTCCATGCAGAAACGGGGCTATGTGGATTGCCATAGCCATCAACAGTTGTGTGTTCTATGTGGAAAAGCGCAATGAACCAAGCATGGTGGATCAGGACAATGCCATCATCAGAGGTGTTGCAAAATCATGAGTACCACCAAATGAGTACCACCGAATGAATTCGGTGTCTGTTATGCAAAGTACGCTGAAGCGCACTAAACAGATTGGCAACACGAACCTGATTGGCAACACGAACCTGATTGATCAGGTTTTGCTTATCAGACTAGGATTTCAATCCTAGAAATCCATCATTGGTTGCAGCCTCGTTGGGCAAGTGCGAACCAAATTGAGACTTCTGCGAACTCCCAAGCGGAAAATCTCTGTTATGATGTGCATGAGAACAGTTGACACCATATCGTGAAGACAATGTGGTCACGCTGCTTCTCCAAATCTATCGTGCTTTGTCAATTAAGGTTTGATGGTTATCGTAGGTCTGCAAACAAACCCGACAAACTGGGTCCAACCAAATTTTTGAAGTGAAGCGCAAAATTGGTTGAAGTCAGTTTGTCACAACGGTTTATGCGTGACCTACGGAGCTATCAAATCTTAATTGGCAAAGTCATACATCAATCAACAAACTATTTTAACACAACCGTTGAGGGAGGATTGAATGCACAGAACGCATGATGAACACACAACACACCATACCGACCGTAATGCGCAACATGCCGATTAGTCGTTGTCCCTAGATGTGGCTGATTGTCGTTAGGCCGTTCTACAAAAATAATTATCGTGGAGTAGGCAGTCTCTACTGCCAGTTTATACGTGTACGACCCGCAATAGAGATTGCGAACTCCGCAATCCTATGTGTATTTTATTTTGTGAAGCGGCCTTAATGAGACGCAAGCGATGACAGCGGATGGAAGATGGGAACAGCATTTGGTACATACCGAAACCCAAATCTGTTTCCAGCCTCCATCCGCTGAACGTAGACAAACGATAACATTCCGCCCAGTCAGCGAATCAGCCCACTGGTAGACTGGTTGAAATGCTGTCTTGTCTCGCTATATTTTTTGATTGCATGGTAAATGCATACCCGCCGAATGAATTCAGCGTCTGTTATGCATACCCGCCGAATGAATTCAGCGTCTGTTATGCAAAGTACGCTAAAGCGCACTAGGTACTAGCCTGTCTTCAGCAGGCTTCGCTTATCAGCGTGGGATTTCAATCCTACGTCTATCAGCGTGGGATTTCAATCCTACGTGTTATACCAGCGTGGGATTTCAACCCTATGCCTATCAACGTGGGATTTTAATCCTACGTCTATCAGCGTGGGATTTCAACCCCACACAACAACCAATTGATTTCATGAAAGTTCATGACTCGATAAAAACAAACAACTCAAAACAATGCAAAGGAACACAACAATGAATATAAAACTCTGGACGCATCAACATCACCGCTACCGCATTCCCCTCTGGGGGCTATGCCTATTGCTGGGCGTGGCCGTGCTGTTGATGCCCGATCCTGTGATGGCGGCACTGGAAGCGAGTGTACAGCCGCTTTTTGGTCAGCAAGAGAGTGTGGCGGGTGTGGATGAGGCTGATGGGGTGGATGAAGCACCAACTGTCAGTACAAACTGTGGTCTTATAAGAGAGATACCGAGGGCAGAATGCGAGGTTCTCGTTGATATATACAACTCTGCTGGCGGTCGCGATTGGAATGAAAGCTCTAATTACCGTTGGTTTGGTGACTATACACCATGTGACTGGCATAGTATTGACTGTAGTAACGGTCATATCACTTCCCTTACTTTTGGTGGTCATTTAAATGGAACTCTACCATCTTCTATTGGGGATTTACGTTACTTAACTAATCTTTCGCTACATAATAATCGGTCATTCACAGGTAATATACCTCCGGAAATCGGCAATTTGTCTAGGCTTACAAGCCTTACTATCAAGAGTAATAGCGAATTAAGAGGTGGCATACCGCCAGAACTTGGAAATTTATCTAATCTTACCAAATTGATAGTCTCAGCGAACTACTCATTGGGGGGAAACATACCACCAGAACTGGGTAATCTTACCAACTTGACCGAACTAGAAATGTATGCCAACGGGTTAAGTGGAAATATTCCTACTGAGCTCGGTAGTTTGACCAGATTAAAGCATCTGGAGTTACAGGGTAACCAGCTAAGTGGAAGTATTCCTGCGAGCTTGGGCAATCTTGTTGGTTTAACAGAACTCCAATTAGGGAATAATCGGTTAACCGGAGAACTACCATCAGAATTAGGAGCCTTACGCAATATACAACATTTTACAGTAAACATGAATTCACTAAATGGAAGTATCCCGACTTCATATAGCAACCTCAACAAAATAACAACTTTCCGTTTTGATAAAACTGGCATATGTGAGTCGCAAAATTCAAGCGTTCGAGACTGGCTTGAAGGCTTAAATCAAACACACCAGACTAATAGACAATGTTCCATAGATGATGTCTGTATCAGCGTTACAGATATTGCTCTTACCGAATGTCGCGCTATGGAAAGCCTATACAAAAGCACCAGTGGTGCTGACTGGAACAATAATACAGGTTGGTTCCAAAATGAGACGTCCTGTACTTGGTTTGGTGTTTCATGTTCGGATGGGCATATATCAAAACTAGAATTAAGTTCAAATGAGTTACTCGGCATCATTCCGCCTGAAATTGCCAACTTGCCATCATTGACTCATCTGGACCTCTCTAATAATCAAATCGTGGGTAGCATTCCGCCCGAAATTGGGAATTTGACGAACTTGCAAGTGCTATATTTATTCAATAATTCCTCTCTGGGTGGAATTTTACCGCCAGAGATGGGTAGCCTTGGGGCTTTGCGTACACTATATCTCGACAATACTCGTATTGCAGGCACCATTCCTACGACCGTTGGCAATCTCTCGAATTTGGAATATCTGAATATACGGAATAACTGGATTCGTGGTGCGTTGCCAAATGAGTTGAATCAACTCTCAAACTTGAAGCTATTTTTCTTCAATGGGACCGATATTTGTGAACCGCAGGAAACATCCTTTCAAACATGGCTTTCGGGTGTGGGTAGTGTGAATGGTACCGGAGTGGCATGTTCAGAAGAGACACTGGTAACATCTGCTTGTAAATCAGTCACAACCATTCCTATATCCGAATGCATGGCCTTAGAAAGCCTCTATGACAGTGCCAATGGTCCGAGTTGGACAAATAGAACCAACTGGTTACAGAACTCAGACCCTTGTGTGTGGCATGGTGTGACTTGCGAATCCGGTCACGTAAAAGAACTGCGCTTGGAAGCCAACAATCTTATAGGGAGCATCTCACCTGAACTTGGAGACCTACCTCAGTTGACCGCGCTGGTACTCAATGATAACCAAATCAACGGGCGTATTCCACCTGAGTTGGGCAATTTGGAAAATTTGGACCATCTACGACTTCATAACAACACAATAAGTGGCTACATCCCACAAGAATTGGGGTTGCTTGCGAAGTTGGAAACGCTCATCATACATGACAATCGGTTACACAGTAGCCTACCAGCCGAGTTGGGGAACCTGTCAGCACTACGGATCATGAATCTCTCCAATAACGAACTCAGTGGTAGCATCCCAACCACTTTGGGCAATTTGATGAATTTAAACCTCCTATCACTCTCTCACAACCAGTTTAGTGGTAGCATTCCTAGCACATTGGGGAACCTATCTCAGTTACAAGATTTGGGTCTCAGAAACAACCAGCTTAATGGCAGCGTTCCACGCACATTGGGACAGCTTGCTAATTTGTTACATCTGTCACTTGATAACAACCAGTTGGCTGGGTATATTCACCCTGATTTGGGCAATCTCTTCCAGTTGACCCATCTGTGGCTCAACGACAACCTGCTCTCCAGCACCCTGCCCATGACCTTTATCAATCTCACCAACTTGAGCGTCTTTGACTTTCACAACACCAGCCTCAAGGAGATTGATGATACGGCCTTTCAGACTTGGCTCAATGGTGTGGATACGGTCAACAGCACGGGCGAAAAAGATGAGGAAGAGGTCATCCCCGATGAATGTAGCGACATCAGCGAAATTTCACCAGCCGAGTGTCGTGCGCTCAACGCATTCTATCACATTACAGGCGGTGACGGTTGGACAGCCAACACGGGCTGGTTCCAGACCAACACACCCTGTAGCTGGCATGGCATCACCTGTAGCGGTGGCAGCGTGACCGAGTTGCGTCTCAACAACAACAATCTGGCTGGTGGTCTGCCCTACATCGTGAGCCATCTGGCGGCGTTGACCGTGCTAGACCTGAGCAACAATCTGCTCAGTGGCGAAATCCCCGCCGAGTTGGGTGGGCTTGCCAACCTGCGTCATCTTGACCTCCAGAACAACTCATTGAGTGGGAGCCTCCCCATATCGCTCTACAACCTCAATCTGGAGACCTTGGGCTATCAGGCTACCGATATCTGCGAACCTGCCGCCAACGAGTTTGTGACGTGGATTGCGGGCATTGCAAACCTAAACCGCTCCAACATCCCCTGTCAACTTGACATGCTCACGCTGGAGAAGACCGCCTCCACGCATATCGCCGACTTGGGTGATACGGTTGACTTTGAGATTGTGGTGACAGCTGCACTCTCGGCCAGCCTTCAGCTCACAGACACGCTGCCATATGGGTTGAGTGATATCCGCAACCTCGGCGAGGGGTTGGTCTACGATGCGGAACAACACCAACTCACCTATGGGGGGGACATCTCAGCGGCACAGCCACTGGTCCTGACCTATCAGTCCACGGTTGACCCCATGCTGGCAACGGGTAGCATTCTACACAACGCCGTCATCGCCAAGGCACTGGGGACAGAGGTCGAGGATGCCACCACCGTTGTCGTACCTGTCAACGAGGCCAACCAGACGCTGATGTTGGTCTATGCCGTGGGTGACAATGAGTTGAGCGATGAAGTCTTTGAGATGCTCAACCGCATCGAGGCTGCGGCCAACAATCCCCATGTAGTGACATTGGTTCTGGTCGATGGTGCAAAGGCGGACGATACCTATCTCTACTACCCTGAGTATGATACTGACCCAAGCTGTCCAAGTGCCATGAACATGACTTGTGATGGACGCTACACTCTGGGCAAGAACCTGACCAAGTGGACCGACAACACGGCCAACCCTTACAGCCTGAGCCAATTTATCAAGACGGGCATTCACGCCTATCCCAACGCCGACCGCATCATGCTGTCACTGATTGGGCATGGGGCTGGCTGGGCACCCAATACCAAGTATGCACAGCCACCCATCGTGGATATCCAGCCTGATGAACTTGGCGGTCTGTTGCAAGATCACCATCCCAAACCACGTTCGATCTCAACCCGTTCACTGGGCAAAGCCTTTCAATGGGCGTATCAGTCCACAGGCAAGATGATCGACCTGGTCTACTTTGACGCTTGCTCTATGGGCATGTGGGAAGTCGCCTATGAGGTCAGCCCCTATGTCCGCTACCAGATGTTCTCGGCCAACACTGCCTGGGCCACCTTCCCCTATGACCAACACGTCAACGCCATTGATGGCGAGCGTAGCGTGATCGAGATTGGCAAAGCGTGGATTCAGAACGAAGTCAACATTCTGGAAGGGACATATCCCTTCACCTTTGCCATGGTCGAGTCAAGCCAGTTGGAGGCCATCCAGAGCGCACTCAAAAATGTGTCAGATGCATTGATTCAGGCACTCTATGGCGATGTGACCACAACACGCAGCAAACTGCGCGCCGCCTTTGACGCCACCGAGCGTTTTGAGAGCAACTACGATGGCTACATCAACGAGTATGACAACTATGGCGATTTGTCGAGCTTTGCGGTTGCGCTCGCCCAACAGTTCCCCGACTTGAGCAGCCAAACCGACCAGTTACAGAATGCCATTGGCAATGCCGTCATCCTTCAGAAGCATGGCAGCGGTCGCCCGTGGGTCTATTTCCGTGAGCCACCCTACCCACCCAACAGCGTCTGGAATTGGAACCAGATTGGCGGCATTGGTCTTTACCTACCCTTTAACCAAGATCATGACGAGTGGCGGCGTACCTTCTATACAGGCTCGCATGTCAAAGCCGCCCAAACAGGCACATGGGACGAATTGATCGCCGCCTTTTGGGATGGTCTCGACACCGCAGCGCACCGTGCCAGCCGTGCATCAACCACAGGGGTGACAGGGGCTACAGGTGCTACAGCAACTGCACCGCCTGTCTGTCCACCCGCCTGTGATGGCATGGGTGCACCACTCAGCCTGATGCCCACACTGACCATGCCAGAGCAGGTGCAGACCATGTACCCACAATCCATGACCCTGCCCATTGAACTGGAACCGTATGGCAATGCGCTGACAGAGGGTGCGTTTACCCTCCAGTTTGACAACGCCTGTCTCGCCATCGACCCAGCCCAGGTTGTGTTCATTGGCGCAACGGGGACAGCAAGCCTGACCAGTGCCAATCAACTTTCCTTGACGGGTATCCAATCCAGCATAAGCTCAACCCTGCACGAAGGCCAGCTTGTCACCATCCCCGTCACACCCATCTGCACACCACAGGCAGGCACAAGCATCACCACAGCGGTGACAATCACATCCGTCACCTTTGTGGATGAGCAGTCCGAAACCCTGCCCGGTGCAGACGTCAACAGCGTCATCACCATTCACAACGAGTCCACCGAAGGCGACATCAACGGCGATGAGGCCGTCAACATCTTTGACCTACAAATCCTCATCAACATGATTGCCCACAACACGCCAGAGGATCCAGGACTCTACCCGCTGGACCAATGGCAACGTGCCGAACTCAATGGCGATGGTGCATGGAATATCTTTGATCTGCAAATGCTCATCAATTTGATCACACAGTAACACAGGCATCCTGCCTGTCGATGTTGGCGATGGACTTGTGGTACATTCGCAGTCCGGTTGCGTTCGACATGACTGGCAAATTTCGTACAAACCATCGTATTGTGCGTACAGACTTGCCAGTCATGTGGCCCAGCCGAGATTGTCACACTACTTGTCCTTGGTCGTAGGGGCGGGGCTTGCCTCCGCCCTGGGCTACCCTAGCGGGAACCCGATAACGAATCCCACCGAATGAATTCGGTGTCTGCTACACAAAGTACGCTGAAGCGCACTAGATCGGCATCGACACGAATTTAACTTGTAGGATACAGGATGGTCATCGACACGAACCTGATTGATCAGGTTTTGCCTATCAGACTAGGATTTCAATCCTAGTCAACCGAGATTGTCACGCTACTAGCGTGACCTACGGGTCTACAGGTCAATGTCGGGGTATTCGTAGGTCCGGTTATCAACCGGACAATCTCGGTCAACCCGCAATACGGGCAATTTTGACAAACACGAACCAAATGAACCCATCGGCGAACTCGCACCCACAAAATCCCTGCTATGATAAGAACAGGAAAATAATTTGACACCATCGTTCGATAAGGAGCTTAAATGGATAGAAAGAACAACCAACATACACAACGACAACAACCCACAACCATGCCCATTTTGCGCTATGTCATCGGCATAGGGATGCTGGTCATTCTCCTCTTTTGGACAGAGAACGTCGCACAAGCCAGCACAACCCACGCCGACACATTGATGATCCCCCTAGAACAGCCAACCACGACAAGTACCAGCCGCATCCATTATGTCGAGTCAAATGGTGATTGTGGCGGGGTTGCGCCGTGCTATGACACGATACAGGCATCGGTAAATGCATCCATCGCAGGCGATACCATCAAAATCGCACAGGGAACCTACACCACGCTTGGGTTGACTGTGGTTTATGTAACCAAAGGCATTACATTGACTGGTGGGTATACCAATACAAATTGGGATGTAGCCTATCCGGTGACACAAACCGCGGTTATTGATGCCGAAAATGCACCTCGTCGTCGCGGTATATATATTGATGCATCCAATGTTTCAACCGTTACATTGACCGGATTGACAATTCAACGAGGCAACGCTAATGACAGAGGGGCAGGTATATATAGCAATTATAGTCATGTTGTATTACGAAACAATCAAATCTTAAGCAATACTACTGCTTATGGAGGAGGTATATATGCAATCAGGGGTAGCCTTTCCTTGTATGAAAACCTTTTCCTAAATAATTCAGGAAGCTATGGGGGAGGTATATATGCAAATAGTAGCAGTACAACGATGCACCACAATACCTTTCAAAATAATTCAGGAAACGACGGTGCTGGTATTTATCTAATTCATGGAATTGCAACTTTAATTGATAATATTTTTGAAGGTAATACTGGACGCACAGGGGGAGGTATATATTTAGATGGTAAAAGTAGTAGTTTTCTATTAAAAGATAATCTCTTCGAGAATAATTCTGCAAGTTATGGTGGAGCAATGTCTTCAGCTGAAAATGGCATGACCCTAATCAATAATACTTTCCGCAATAATTCTGCTAGTCAGTTAGGCGGTGGAATGTACTTATATAAATCACATCCAACCCTGTATAAAAACTATTATCTCAATAACTCCGCACAGAGCGGAGGTGGAATACATGGTTTTATCATCGGCGAAATGACTATGATAAAAAATGTTATTATGGATAATAGAGCCGAGCAATATGGCGGTGGGATTGTGATATCAGGTAGTACTGGCAGTATTGTCCGTGCAGAAAATGATATTATTGCTAATAATTCAGCCATTAATGAAGGTATCTACGTTGCTAGTGGTAGTGTCATTGCCTCTCATGGTTTCGG
>JBCCFC010000347.1:0-10815 GCA_039029935.1 Chloroflexota bacterium | reverse complement strand
ATACAATGAGCATAAAGAATAGAAAAGCAAGAATGCATTGAAGATTTCAATTCTTCTCTAGTGAGCAGTAGAGTAGGCAGGTTTCGATCATGTGATATAATACAAAAATATCGCTATCTGCGCTCTTCCATATTTGTGTTAATAAAAAAGCTATCAGCTATCAGCTATCAGCTATCAGCCGTCAGCTTTTAGCCAGGACCAGTGACAGAAGAACGCGGGTTGCGATATTTTTGTATTATATCACATGATCGAAACCTGCCTACTCTACTGCTCACTAGAGAAGAATTGAAATCTTCAATGCATTCTTGCTTTTCTATTCTTTATGCTCATTGTATACTCAACTTCAATAATCAACTCTACTGGTATATCACCAGTCTTTTACAAAAACAAAATAAACCAAATGAGGTTATCCATGAAATCCGATTTGATTCAAGTAGTAGGAAGTGTGCTAGGTGGATGTATTTTAGGAATTGCAGGTGTATTTTTTCTATTTCAAGGCCGAATCACAACCTTAGAAAGTGAAGTCAAACAAATTCCAACAATACAAGCAGAGATACAAGAATATTCTGAACAAATGAATAGTATAGAACAACAGACAAATGAGTTACCATCCTCAGCAATTAGTCAGGATATGCTTGATTCTGTAAGAGTAGACTTATCAGAACTACAACAGGTAGTTGAAACTCTGAATGTTTTGGACGATGTAAACTCTGAGCCTCAAATATTATTTTATGATGATTTCTCAGAAGACTCTGGTGTATGGGAACTTGGTGAATATGATAGTGAACATGTTGCCAGTAACCTCTACTTATCTAATGGGAAACTTCGGTTTGAGGTTATCGGTAAACAAAATGACTATCACCACCGGACGGCTCACACAGGTACTTTTTCAAATTTTGTACTGACTGCAGATATTCAAATAATCCGTTCCAAAGGTGAATCATTAAAATATGGGCTAATTTTTGGCAAAAACAGCCAAGAACATTATGCCTTTAATATTATGGAATCCGATGAGAACTATTACAGCATTAATAGGTGGGATTATTTAACAAGGCACTGGGATCCAATCACTCAATGGTCCCCAAGTAAACATATAAGAACGCGCGGTGTCAATATATTAAGTGTATCAGTAGTCGGTAGTAACTTAACTTTTAAAATCAATGATGAAATTGTAAGTCTGTTTGAGACGCCCAATATAATTAGAGGCACTTCTGCATTTGCTGTAGGGCTTGAAAATGAAGATGAAATAACGATTGATGTAGATAATTTTACGATTATACAATCCCAATGAGTATTTCCTATACCACGACTTCTTTATGTATACATTCAATTCACGAGAGACGTATCTGAACTGAGTTTAGCAAGGAGAAATACCATGACACAATTTGAGGTTCACGACAGCAGCATGTTGGCGAATGCCCGTGCCATTTTGGACAGTGCGGGGGGAGCCGCTGGTATGGCGCAGGAGGTGGTCAACGCGGTGACGCGCAATGAGGAGTGGCGTGGCAAACGCTGCATCAACTTGCTGGCGCCGGAAGCACCAACCAGCCCGACCGTGCGTCGGATGCTGGCGTCTGAAATTGGGACACGGGCGGCAGAGGGGCATATTGGGCGGGTCAATCGCTGGTTTGCGGGTACACAACACATTGACGAGGTGGAAGCCCTCTGTGTTGAGTTGTTGAAAAAGGCGTTTCGCTGCAACTATGCCGACCACAGGCTGATGGGCAGCATGATTGGCAACATGGCAATCTACCATGCATTGGCACAGCCTGGCGACCGTGTGATGACGGCGGCACAGCCCTTTGGGGGGCATTCCAGCAACCGTCATGATGGGCCTGCGGGGACACGGGCGGTTGAGATTCATGACATCGCCTTTAATCCAGAAACGCTAGAGGTAGACCTCGACCGTTTTGCCGAAGAAGCCGAACGCATCCAGCCCAAACTCGTGGTCATGGGCATGTCGATGACGCTCTTCCCGCTGCCTGTGCGTGAGATGGTGGACATCATCACGCCCTGGGGGGGTCGGTTTATCTTTGATGGGGCGCATCAGGCGGGGTTGATTGCGGGTAAGCAGTTCCCAGATCCTCTGCAAGCGGGTGCGGCGGCTCTGACAGGCTCGGCGGGCAAGACCTTTAGCGGTCCTCAGAGTGGTATGTTGATGTGGAATGATCCTGAATTGACCGAGCCACTGACTGAGGCCATCTTCCCTGTGTTGGCGGCGACGCATCAGGTTAACCGTGTGGCTGCGCTGGCGGTTTCCGCTGCCGAGATGCTGGAGTATGGTGAAATCTATATGGGACAGATTGTCAAGAATTCACAGGCATTGGGCAAGGCGTTGGATGAACGTGGCATTCCCATGTTGGCGGCAGAGCGTGGCTATAGCAGCACGCATCAGGTCATTGCCAATGTCAAACAATTTGGCGGCGGGCTGGATGTGGCACACAAACTGGCCGAGGCCAACCTCATCACCAACAAAAACCTGATCCCCGGCGATGCACCCGAAGATTGGGACCGCCCCAGCGGGTTGCGCATCGGCACCATCGAGGTCACACGGCTGGGGTTAATGGAGGCGGATATGGCGACGATTGCCGATTTTATGGCACGGGTGCTGGTGCAGGGGGAGGATGTGGCGTCGGTGCGGCGCGATGTCGAGGATTTTCGGTTTCCGTTGCAGGATTTTTATTATAATTTTGATAATGGGTGGCCGTTATAGGGACGCGGATAAGACAGGACCTTCCGGAGGTGAAAATGTGTCCTATATTCACCTCCGGAAGGTCGCCACTACCCAACTCTATTAACCAATTTCTTCCATAGATTGACACCGCTGAAGTTGGCGTCGCAGAGGTCAGCAAAACGCAGATTGACTCCTCGCGGGTTGGCTTGACGGAGATTGGCGCGCTTGAAATCGGCTCCACTCAGGTCGGCGTAGTGTTCAATCACAACAGCGTTGTCATTCGCAGCCCCGTTGCCCTCGCCAGTGTTGAGTCTCATTTTTTTTGCTGCTTCATACCGCATCATTTCTCTCTAACTATAAATGACCAGTTCCGGCAACGCCTTGCGCAATGCAGAGACATCGCGCACCCAACTGCGCGCCAGATAGAGTTTTCTAAGATTTGTCAACCCCGCCAACGCCGACACGTCCTGAACCTGCGTGTAACTCAGGTCTAGCTCTTGCAAGTTGCTCAATCCCACCAAAGCCGACACGTCCGCAACCTGCGTAGAACTCAGGTCTAGCTGTTGTAAGTTGCTCAACCCCGCCAACGCCGACACATCCTGAACCTGCGTGTATCTCAGATATAGCTCTTGCAGGTTACTCAACCCCGCCAACACTGATACATCCTGAACCTGTGAGCCACCCAGATATAGCTTTTGCAAGTTGCTTAACCCTACCAATGCTGACACATCGTGAACCTGTGAGCTACTCAGGTATAGCTTTTGCAGGTTGCTCAACCCTGCCAATGCTGACACGTCGCGCACCTGTGTGGAACGAAGGTTTAACTGTTGCAAGTTGCTCAATCCACCCAACGCCGACACGTCGCTCACCTGCGTGGAGCGAAGGTCTAGCTGTTGCAAGTTGCTCAATCCGTCCAACGCTGACACGTCGTATACCTGTGTGGAACTCAAGTCTAGTTGTTGCAAATTGCTTAATTCTGCCAATGCCGACACGCCGTTCACCTGTGTCAAACGAAGGTCTAGTTGTTGCAGGTTACTCAATCCACCCAACGCCGATATGTCCCTCACTTGCGTGGAACGAAGGTCTAGCTGTTGTAGGTTGCCCAATCCCGCTAACGCCGACACGTCGTTCACCTGCGACCTACTCAGGTCTAGCTGTTGCAGGTTGCTCAATCTTTCTAATGCTAGTCCGTTCTGTATGCTCATATGGCTTATATCAAGGCCACGAATCTGGTTTAGCCCTTGTATGGTTGATAGACGGTCTAGCTCTACACGAATACGCAGGTTATTCAATCCCGCCAATGTTGACACATCGCTTACCTGCGTAGAACGAAGGTCTAACCGTTGCAGATTGCTTAATCCACCCAACACTGACACGTCCTGAACCTGCGTAGAACGAAGGTCTAATTGTTGCAGATTGCTCAATCCACCCAACGCCGATACGTCCTGAACCTGCGTAGAACGAAGGTCTAACTGTTGTAGGTTGCTCAATCCACCCAACACTGACACATCCATGATTCGCGTTCCACGTAGATATAGGTGTTGCAAGCTGCTCAACCGCGCCAGCATCGACACATTGTTCACCTGTGTACCCCGAAGGTCTAACTGTTGTAGGTTGCTCAATCCACTCAACACCGACACATCCTGAACCTGTGATCCACTTAAATGTAGCTGTTGCAGGTTGCTCAATCCCTCTAATGCTGATATATCCCTCACAGATGTGTGACTTAGATCTAGCTGTTGCAGATTGCTCAATCCGCCTAATGCTGAGACATCGCTCACCTGTAAGCCACTCAGGTCTAACTGTTGTAAGTTACTCAATTCCGCCAACGCCGATACATCGCTCACTTGCGTGGAACGCAGGTCTAGCTGTTGCAGGTTGCTCAATCTACCCAACGCTGACACATCCCTCACATGCGTATAGCGAAGGTCTAGCTGTTGTAAGTTGCTCAATCCTGCCAATGCTGACACATCCTTCACACGCGCTTTCATCAGAGATAGCTGTCGCAAGTTGCGCAACCCCGCCAACGCCGACACGTCGCTCACCTGCGCCTCGCTCAGGTCTAGTTGTTGCAAGTTGTGCAACCCCGTCAATGCCGATACATCGCTCACCTGCGTGGAGCGAAGGTTTAGGGCAGGCGCACCGCCGAGATTGAGCGATTGCATATGTTGTGTCATCATAGCCAGTACATTGCCAACACGAAAGTTATGGTCAAGCAGTTCCCAAAACGACCACGCCAAAAAATGCAAGTTGCGACGATGGGCGAGTTCGCGCTGTGAGAGGTCATATAGCCCCTGGAGCAAATCGGCTTGGTCTTGGGGGGATGCGTGCCCTGCCAAGAGGAGCAAGGTTTCATGCCACTCGCTCTTGATGCCATAATCCCTTGCTACAATATAGACTTCATGCGCGCTGACAATGCCCTGCCCCGCCAGATACTCGACAAAGGTGTCGTGGATAAAGTCAAATTCGTTATCAGACTGTTGGAGAAAGATGACCGAACGGTCGCCCAAAAGTTCGAGTAAGGGTTGTGCATTCAGCGTTGATTCCGCCAACAATCGAATAACATCTTTTCGATGAATGGTACTGACCCCACGTTTCATCATCCAGTAGGCAATGCGCGCCAACAACAACTGTATTTGCGACTGGTTCCCCTTGGCAAGGGGTTCATAGGTATGATTGTTGGCATCGACCTGTCGGTCTTCATTGCGTTGCGGTAGAATCTTAATACGTCGATCTTCATCGCGCTGGAGCAAAATTTCAATACATCGTTTATAGAGACGGCTACGGTCACGAGGCAGTTCGCCCAACTCCGAGAGGTTGAGCGCACAGAGCATGGCACAGAGGATGGGTGAACTTGCCAGCTTGCGCAGGTCATCGTGGCTCTTTAGCGTACACAACAACTTCTGAGCTGTATCGGACAAAATCGCTTTGTTATCGTAGCCATGTCCCATCGCCTTATGCCATTGCTCCACAAACTGCTCTATTTGCTTCTCGTCCATTGGCAACAGTTCAATGGTCTGGAAGCCATGCTGGTCAAATTGCTGGCGCAAAATAGGGTCATCCCGCAACCCGCTGGGGCGACTATTGATAATGACGATGTTGTTTGGATACAGCAATAGCAGTTCGTTGAGTCGACGCACCGCCTCTCGCCGTTTGTCATTGGAGACTTCATCCAGCCCATCAACGAGAATCAACGAGCGCCCGTTTCTCAGTTGCTGAACGGTCCAACCATCAGGCACAGAGTCGGCTAAGATTGCTAGTTCATGGATGGTGGTTGCTAGTTTATCCGGTGAGAGCAGGTCCATGTTAGCAAAATCCCGTAGCCGCAAAAAGAAAGGGATGCGTCTCCGCCAGCTAGCCAATGGTGCATTGTATGGTGTCTTGTTGGGATCATCAAAGACGCCAGTGGCCGCTTGCACCGCAATCCACTTGAGCAGCGTGGTCTTGCCCAACCCTGCCTCGGAGACAATGAGTAGACGGTTTGCCGTTGCCAATGCCTCGTCAACGGGTCTGCGGTTGCTACGCGGATTATGGTCATTCGTTGAGTCATGGTCATTCGTTGGGTCATGGACAGGCTGGAAGTCTGTGTTCCTGATGTCGACGCTCAACGTGATGTAAGCAACCGAGAGCGGCTGATATGCCTCATCAAAATAGGTAACGCCAAAGAGTTGTAAGTTGTTGAGTTTACTTCCAATTAGGGTGCGATACTCATGCTCAAACCATGTGTTCTCTTCAGCCCGATGACGACCATAGGTTTGCGGCAAAATCTGCAGTTGGTTGTCCAAGATGGTCTGCTGGTTGCTCAAGACTGTCTGCATGTTGTCCAAGGCTGTCTGCATGTTGCGCAACAATTCCTGATCATTTTGCAGCAATTTTGCCATCGTGTCACGTGTAAAGTGAGGAAATGACTGCGCTACCGCAAAAATTTGCTGCGCCGCCGTGTCCAGCAGGTTGGCATAGAGCGCCTGCTGTTTCTCAGAAAACCAAGGCGAGGATGGTATGGTACGCAGCCGGCGACGAAAATTATCCTCATTGAGGTTCTCCTCGATTAGCAACCTCCAACCGTGTGCATCCATTGTTTTGATGGCGCTCTCCATAGCCTCCTTCCATTCCGCCTCTTTCATCTCATGACCTGACATCCGAAAGGCCTCGACCAAATTCGTGGCCGCATCCTTGCCAATCTTCTCAAAGAGATTGGCTGCTTTGTCTGAGGCTTCACGATTCCTGTTGGTCAAACGGTTAATCAGACCGCGGATGCCCGCGAGGCTGACCAATCCTGATGCCATGAAGCCCGTCATGACATCGCCTGCAATCTCGCTGGGGCTGATGAGGCTTTGCTCCCAATCGTCAGCGGTCATGCCCGTAAAGTCATCGCTTTTACGTATTATGGTCACGAAGATCGCACGAGCGAGAATAGGCCAAAAAATGGCGATAAGGTAGGTGGCGATGGTTGTTTCCATGCTGGTTGATGTTTCCCCTTTTCTGTTGATTGGATGCTGTTTGTTTTTGTTGATTGACTAAGACTGTTCTGACAGGCCCTTCAATGCCATACGCGTTGATGTGTTCAAGGAGGGAACCTCTTCAAACGTCTCATACGCATTCATCTCCTGTGCAGAGGCTAAAACCCGTTCCCAAATCTAACTCCGCTGTCGTATCAGCGCGATACTTTCTGAAAAATTATGACATCCTTACCCACAAACGTCAATGTCGCCTTTTCTATATTATTGCACCACTGCATTGATATCCATTCAAAGGTCGCCTGTGAAAAAAAACAAACATGCGTCAAGTCCTGCTTATAATGCCATTTGGCAAAGGCAGCACGGTCCAACACCATCTTGGTCATAATCCCCAAATAGCCACCCGGCTTGAGACAACCCCAAAGACGGTCCAACTCTTGCTTGGGATGATGAAGATGCTCAACGACTTCTGTGGCAGTGATGAAGTCATAGGATCGTCCAAAAACACTATCGTCTGGTGTATAAAAACGGTCGTAGAGTGCCACCCGATGACCAGCCTCCTCAAACATGACGGATAGTGTTGGGCCTGGCCCCGACCCAAAGTCAAGCCCATGTTTGCAGGTGTGGGATGTAGCGACAATGCGTTCCTGCATGGGGTCAAACATCCGGCTCAAAAAACGCCGATAGCCTTGGTCATTGGGCGAGTTTTGGTGCAAATCATACTCGGCCTTTTCCGCTGTTGGGGAAAGGTATTGCACTGGTGGCACAAAAACGAGCTGGCATGTGGCGCAGCGGTAATAGTCACGAGGGTGATGATGGCCGGGGGAATCTTGATAAAATAACGTAGCCTTGGTTTCACTGCTACATAATGGACAGATATGCATAGATGCTACTGTTCGCGCCCAGCAAGATACAGGTCATACGCCGACCCTTTCCACGCATCATCCTCGGCAATCGTATCGTTCGTACGCTCCATCCACGTCATCAACCGCGCCTTCATCCGACGCAACACATGTTTGAAACCCAACATCCCTGCCAGATTGCGCAACTCGCCAGGGTCGCTGGCAACATCATAGAGTTCATCCTCCGAGCAGGGGTTGTAGATGTATTTCCACGATTTGGTGCGCACCATGCGCTGTGTGTAGAGAGCCGACTCATAGCCGTGATACTCGGCAAAGATGTCATCTGCCCACGCAACTTCTGGGGTATCATCCAGCAATGGCCGCAGCGACCGACCATCAAGATTGTCTGGCTGTTCTGCTTCTGCCGCATCCAGCATCGTGGGCATCAGGTCCACCAAGGTGACAAACTCATCGCACTGTGACGCAGGCGGTGTCACACCGGGCCAACGCACCAATAGCGGGATGCGGTAAATTTCGTCATACATGTACATGCCCTTGTTAAAGAGCCGATGCGAACCCGTCATGTCGCCGTGATCGCTCGAATAGATGACAATCGTGTTGTCGGCCAGCCCCGACGATTCTAGCTGCGCCAAGATGCGCGCAATCTGGTCATCAATGTAGGTGCAATAGCCCCAGTAATGCGCAATGACGCGCTGCCAATCCGGCCATGTGAGGTGGCTGGCGTTCCAGCGCAACATCTCCTTTTGTTGAATTAGCGGCTTGTTCTCAAAGGTTTCGTTAAAGTTGATCCAGCGTTCCACATCATCGGGGCTATACATGGTGTCATAGGGCGCAGGCACGGCATAGGGAAAGTGGGGACCAAAGAAGGAGGTGAAGATCATAAAGGGCTGCTCGCCATCAGCATGGGCGTTGAGCAGGTCAATCGTGCGATCCGCCGACCATGCCTCCTGGAGATGCTCGGCCTCCAGCTTGGAACGGCCACAGAACGGAGCCGTTGCCCCCCATTCAAGTCGCTGGACCTCCTTGGCACGGTCTGTCTCCATCCCTAGCGCATCCTTCTCTGCTCGATGTTGCGACTCCGTGTACCACTGGTCAAAATGCCAGAAGTCGGTATCCCCTTCTTTGGGCAGATGCCACTTGCCAATATAGTTGACCGAGTAGCCCGCCTCGGACAGCAATTGGGGGTAGCCAGTGGCATCCAGCATCTGTTTGTCAAAGACGCCGTTGAAATTGCCCATGTTGGCGAGTTGACCGTTGTTGTGGGGAAATCGACCGGACAGCAGCGCGGCTCTGGCTGGTGAGCAGAGGGCGGTTGGCGTGAAGGCGTGGGTAAAGCGCATCCCTGACGAGGCCAGTGAATCGAGCGCGGGGGTGCGGCAGATGGGTGCGCCATAGCAACCGAGCGCATCAAAACGATGTTGGTCGCTAAAGAGAAATAGAATGTTTGGTTGTTGGTTTGACATAGTTTTACTCCTTCTCATTTCCCCAAGGGAATGATGGTATTGAAAGGTCACGCGTGGTGGCGGGTAGCAAAACACGTGCGCCGTTTTGCTGATGCGATAGGTGGAACCCAAAGCCGATTTCTGTGGCCCGACGCGCTTGGTCAATATCACAAACGGTGGGTGTGCCCGTTTCAATGGCGCGTATCAAGTCGCGTACCATCGCGGGACCCGCAGGCCAGTTGTCCTCGTGGGGCGGCAGGTCAAGTGGCTGCAAACCCGCTGTTTGTGTGCCTGTGTTTGTGTCTGCGGGTGTGTCGGCGGGTGTGGACCACAGATAGGCTTCGTTCGCATCATTGAAGATGAGTAGACGCCCCTTATCACCCAGGATCTGGAATGAGGGTTTGCGTCCCCCATCAGGCGTGATATACACCGTAACACCATTGTCCAGCCCAATCTGCCCCCGTCCTGCGGGATCAAGATGAACGCGCGAATCGGGTGGCTCTGCGGACACATCATCGACAAACCCGCTCACCCAGATTGGTTCTGGGTCATTCAGCAACATCAATGTGGTGTCATACGAGTGACAACCATGATTGATGAGGTTGGGCAAGCCATGCACCATGACACTCTGCACCTCCCCGACAAGGCCATCGGTAAGCTGTTGACGCAACGTTTGATAGGGGCGTAGATGCCGACGGTCCAGCCCAAAGAGCAAGGCCACATTGTGTGTTTGGCAAGCGTTAATAATGCGATCTGTTTCGTTCATACTGGTCGCCAACGGTTTGTCACAGAGAATCCCACGTACGCCCGCCTCCGCAGCCAGTTCAATTTGGTCGGCGTGCATGGTCTGGCGGGTGGCAAGGCAGAGTATATCCGGTTGGGTCTCTGCCAACATCTGTGCATAGTTATCATAGGTGGGCATCTCACCCCAGTAGGTCAAAAACTCGCTGCGGGTTTCAGGACCCAGATCAAAAACCGCCACCATTTCTGTCTCTGGCACAGCATGGAAGGCGGCGGCAAAGTTATGGTTGGTCAGCCGATGCAGCAACATCCGATGGCAGCCTGCAATGGCGACACGATAAGGTTGTTTCATAGATACTCCTTGTTTGGTTCTCGCAGACCTCAAAACATCATCCTATTTCTAGCCGAACTGAGCATGATGATATCATCCCCCTCTGCGACCTCCGCGTTCTCTGCGGTAAAAATTTATACAGTCTCAACCGCCAACTGCGCCACCACTGGATAATGGTCACTGGGATACAACGGCGGTTCTGCATCCCGAATAATCTCAGAGGACAGAGTCCGCAACCTTCTTGTACTCGCATCCTTGGTCAATATCCAATCTAGCCGCCACGCCATGTGATAACCGAGCGCGGAGT
>JBCCFC010000346.1:0-10845 GCA_039029935.1 Chloroflexota bacterium | reverse complement strand
GAAGTGCTGAAGTGCTGACTTGCTGACTTGCTGACAAGCTAACCCGCTATAGCCCTGAGAAATTATAGGTCGAATAAGTATTTTTTACAACTTGCAAAAGGAAACCACATGAACGTGTATTCAACAACGCTTAGAAACAAGATAAAAACTTGCATGATGATTGTCATGAGCGTCGCCATGATCGCTGCCATCATCGCACCGATTTCGCAGTTGACGCCTAGCGCATCCGCGGAGATGCATTCGGGGCATGATGCTGCCACCGATTTTAGCCTCAAGTTAGAGATTGACGGTCTTGAAGATTTGGGTGAAGGCTGGGTGTATGAAGGCTGGCTGGTTGTCAATAGCAAGCCTTGGTCAACGGGTGTCTTCACAGTGGATGGTGAGGGCAATCTGAGCCAAGACACATTTGCCGTTAGCCCAGCCATCCGTGACGCTTCTACCGCATTTGTATTGACCATCGAACCGTCACCCGATGATGATCCTGCACCCAGTGACGTGCATATTTTGGCTGGCGATATCGCGGATGGCATGGCTGATCTGAGCATTGCCCATCCCGCTGCAATAGGCACTGACTTTGCAGACGCTACAGGCTCATATATTCTTGGCATTGGCTTTACCGCAGGCGCAACCGCAGACAACACCCATCGCAATGGCATCTGGTACATCGACAGCCTCGACTTACCCGAGTTGCCAGCGGGCTGGGTCTATGAAGGCTGGGTTGTCGGTGAAGACGGTCCCATCAGCACTGGCCGATTTAGTGACCCATTGGCAATGGATGACGACGGCTCTGGCCCCGATGCAGGCGGTCCTGACACGGGCCCCAATTATCCCGGTCAAGACTTTCTCGACCCTGCACTGGATATCATTGGCTATGCCGCTGTGATTTCGGTTGAGCCAGTACCTGATAATAGCCCCGCACCCTTTGTCCTCAAACCGTTGGTTGATGAAGAAATCACCGATGTGGGCGACCACGGCTCACAGGATATGGTCAACAACGCCGCTGCAAGCTCACCCACAGGCACAGCCACCTTTGTCGAGCCGCTGACACTCCAGTTGGATGGCCTCGAAGATGTCGGTGAGGGCTGGGCTTATGAGGGCTGGCTGATTGTGGATGATGTACCCGTCTCGACAGGCGTGTTTACCATCGACAGCACTGATGAGGATATCAGTATGATGAGCAAGGACACGTTCATGGTGACAAGCCATGATCGCGCCCATGCCACCGCATTTGTCCTCACACTCGAACCATCACCCGACAATGACCCGGCACCAAGCGAGGTGCGTGTGTTGGCTGGCGCTCTTGTGGATGGTGTAGCTGAATTGGATGTCGCCCATCACTTTGCCCTTGGCAACGATTTCACAGGCATTAGCGGCAGCTACATCTTGGCCGCTCCGTCCGGTGGTCCCGACCAGCCCCGTGTCAATGGTATCTGGTGGGAAGACCCATCTGGACCAAGTGCCTCGCTCGACTTACCCACGCTACCAGCGGGCTGGGTCTATGAAGGTTGGGTTGTTGGGGGAACAGAAGATGAACCCAGCCCGATTTCAACAGGTCGCTTTACGGCAGTGGATACCGCAGACAGTGATGCAGGTGGCCCCACAGCGGGTCCACAAGGCACGCCACCCTACCCAGGACAGGACTTTGTTGACCCTGCGATTGACCTGAACGGCGGCTACGCAGCGGTGATTTCCATCGAGCCAGAGCTGGACAACAGCCCCGCACCCTTTGCCTACAAACCGCTGATTGACGAGTTGATTGAAGTCAGTGACCAAGACCTTGCTGATCTAGCGTTGCAGCCAATGGACCTGAATCTGGATTCGCTGGCGACAGGCATGGCCTCGTTTATGGATACGGTTCGCTGGCAGATTGACGGGCTAGAAGCACTTGGCGAAGGATATGTCTATGAGGGGTGGCTGATTGTCGATGGCGCGCCTGTCTCCACAGGTGTGTTCAATGTCGATGCAGCTAGTCTTGATGCAACCAGTATGATTGACAGTGACATGGCGACCATCAGCAGTGTTCAACGCCGTGACGCCACTGCCTTTGTCCTGACGATTGAGCCATCACCCGATGCCGACCCCGCGCCAAGTGATGTTCACCTGCTCGGTGGCGACTTAACCGACGGTGTGGCCGAGTTGAGCATCGCCCACCCAGCCGCCATTGGCACAGATTTCACTGACGCAGCAGGTTCCTATATTCTTGGCATCGGCTACCCCGAAGGTGCAACGGATGAGAACACCTATGCCAACGGCATCTGGTACATCGACAGCTTGGACTTGCCAGAATTGCCAGCAGGTTGGGTTTATGAAGGCTGGGTTGTCGGTGAGGATGGTCCCATCAGCACTGGACGATTTAGCAACCCATTGGCGATGGATGATGACGGTTCTGGTCCCGACGCTGGTGGTCCCGGCACAGGACCGAACTATCCAGGGCAGGACTTCCTTGATCCAGCCACCAATATCTTAGGCTATGCCGCCGTCATTTCGGTTGAGCCGGAGCCAGATGACAGCCCAGCACCATTTGTTCTCAAGCCATTGGTTGATGATGTGATTGAGGATGCTGGGGATCATGGATCGCAGAACATGAGCAACAATGCCGTCAACTCATCGCCGACGGGTGTCGCAATGGTTGCGTCCGGTGCGATGGCTATTGCTGAGGAGATGGCCGAGGAGATGGCTGATGAGGAAGCGTCTGCTGAGGAAGAGGCTGTTGAAGATACAGCCACGCAGGGCGCGGATTCGGTAGATGACGCGGATTCCTCTTCAGAAGAGGTAGCAAGTACGGGTCCACATGTGATTCGACAGGGGCAGTTGGCACCAGCGAGTGATGACTATGAGGGCGAAGGTACAATTTCGTTGGTTCAGGATGGCGACACGTTCACGGTTCATTTCGGGCCGGACTTTATCAGCAGTGATGGCCCAGGACTGTACGTGATGTTGGTGGAAAACGCTGATGCTCGCAACCATGCTGGATTGGGTGAGTATATCGAGTTGGATACGCTCCAAAGCACATCAGGTGGTCAGGTATACGCGATTCCGGACGGTGTCGATGTATCGAAGTTTAGCGGGGTAATGATTTATTGTAAACCATTCAGTGTCGTCTTCTCGGTTGCCGACTTTGATGGTGCAGCCACGGAGAGTGCAGATGCAGCCACAGAGAGTGCAGGTACAGCCACAGAGAGTGCAGATACAGCAGGTAACTCTGATTCCCCATCAGAGGAGGTAGCAGACACTGGCCCACGTGTGATTCGACAGGGGCAGTTGACGCCTGTGACGAACGACTATGATGGCGAAGGCACGATTTCGCTGGTTCAGGATGGGGATACATTCACGCTCCATTTCGGGGCAGACTTTAGCAGCAGCGATGGACCAGGATTGTATGTGATGCTGGTAGAAAACACGAATGCTCGCAACCATGCTGGATTGGGTGAGTACATCGAGTTGGACAAGCTCCAAAGCACATCGGGTGGTCAGGTGTATGCGATTCCGGATGGTGTCGATGTGTCGAAGTTTGGCGGTGCGATGATCTATTGTAAACCATTCAGTGCAGTTTTCTCGGTCGCTGAATTTTAAACGGATCATGTCCGTAATGCACATCGTTTCGCAATGAACGACTGGTGCAAACTCAGATTGATATGTATTGATCCTGAGTTTGCACCAGTTTGTATTTTGACATACTATCCATCTTAGCTAGTTTTTGCATATCATCACAGTTTGTGGTATTCTACTTTGCATACTCTCGGTATTGTATTCCTAGAGAAACAATTGATACATCAACTGGAGGATAACACACTATGGTGACAGGACCAGCATTAACCGAACGCCTAAAAGTGGAATTTACGGTTCCGCAGGCAGAACTACTCTCTTGGACCATTTCAGAAGCGTATGATAACTTGGTCAAGACAAGCGATTTTAATGAACTCAAAGAAATTGTGCGTGATTTGGGCGAATCGCAGAAAAACGCGGAACAGCGCATGGATGAGCTTGCTGAGGCTCAGAAAAACACTGAAAATGCGATGGCAAAGATGGCCGAGGCGATGGTCACGATGCGACGGGAGTTACATGACGAAATCAAGGCGACCCGTCTTGAGTTGAAACAGGACATCAAAGAAACACGTGATGAATTGAAGGGTGATATTAAAGAAACGCGTTCTCAGCTTGCTGGATTGTCAAAATCATTTGGCTATGCATTGGAGAATGAAGCCTATCGGATGTTGCCCGCGTTTTTGGAAAAAGAACATGGGATTACGGTGGAGCGTCGTTTTATCCGAGAATATATCAGCGAACATGAGGTGAACCTCTTCTCAGAGGGGCAGCAGAATGGTGAGCCGATTTTAATTGTCGGTGAAAGCAAGGCTCGATTGAGTACCAACGATTTCAAACAGCTATACAAAAACGTGGATGCTGTTCGTCAGGCGCAGGAAGAGGGTACGCTGCCCGACTATCGCATCCTGCCCATTTTTATCACCCACATGGCGCGTCCCCAAGCGGTTCGAGCGGCTAAAGAAGAGGGCATTGTGATTGTCCACAGTTTTGAGTGGTAAGGAATTAAGGAGTTTTCGAGCAGTTATGGCAAAAATTTTACTCTGCCATCCGCTGTTTCTCGCCAAAAATCCAGAGGAGCAAGCCATGAGCAGCCCCTATTTCCCATTGGGATTGCTCTATCTGGCGGCCTATGTGCGTGACAATGGGCATGAGGTGGAGATTTTTGATGGCACATTTGAAGCGGATGAGTCGGCGTTTGCACAACGATTAGCGGCTGAATCGCCCGATGTTGTGGGTATTTCGATGCTCATGCCAACCAAGGAGACCGCACTTGCACTTGCGCAGATGGCATATGATTATGGCGCAAAGGTGGTATTCGGCGGTCCAGAGCCAACACGTGACCCCTGTGCGCACCTTGTCTATCCGCAGATTGATGTCGTCGTTCATCACGAGGGTGAGCAGACATTGGTGGCCTTGCTGGATTTGATTGACCAAGAACAATGGTCGGTGTCAGCATTACACGACGAATTGGGTATCGCTTTTCGTGATGAGCAAGGACAGCCCATCCGTAACCAGCCACGTCCACCCATTACGGAGTTGGATGAATTACCCACACCCGCCCGTGATCTGATTGACATGGACCGTTACCTGGACACATGGCGTGAAACCAACGGCTATACATCCATGACCATCACCACCTCGCGCGGCTGTCCCTACGGCTGTGACTGGTGTCAGGATGCGGTGCATGGTGCAGGGTTCCGTCAACGTTCACCCGAAAGTGTCGCCGCCGAGATGAAAATGCTCAAAGAAACCTATCAGATTGACCGCCTACGCGTTGTCGATGATGTGGATGGCATCAGTCGCGACTGGCTCGAAGAGTGGGCCGAGGTTGCCACCGCCACCGATGCAGCCATTCCCTTTGAAGCCCTCTATGATTTGGAGCGTCAAGACCTGCCCATGCTTGATGTCCGCGATTCGTTGTGAAAGAAGCGTAATGCAACTATTCCCACCGTGAGTGGGGATTTACACGCACCACCTGTGGAGATGTAGGGGTGTGATGGTGTGGGGGTGTGATAGTGTGGGGGTGTGATAGTGTGGGGGTGTGATGGTGTGAAAGCCGCTCTTCCACTCTTCAACCCTTCCACTTTTCAACCTTTCAACTTTTATGGACTGGTTGACGGAAGAGACGATTGAGCTGCTGTGTAAGGGGGCGACCTGCACAGTTGTGTTGACGGTGATTACGTCGGTGGCGTCATTGGTTGTTGGCGTAATGGCGGGGTCGATGCGACTGTCGGGGCGGGCTATCTGGCGATGGATGGGGGCCATGCACGTCGAAGTTCACCGCAATGTGCCTGCATTGGTCTTGCTCCTCTTTTGGGCATTTGCTGTACCGAATCTATTCCCGCTCGAAACCCGCCGCATCGTTTTCTTCAATAATTTTTTGATTAACTGGCTAAGTGACCTGACCAACTTGCCATTAGTATACTATGCCATTGCAGCGGTACTGGCACTAACCCTCAATACCAGTGCCTATATCGCCGAACTCTTCCGCGCAGGTGTCGGCACGATTGCACAGGAACAGGTAGATACAGCGCGTTCGTTGGGGGCATCACAACGCTATGTCTACTACACTATGCTCGTACCACAGGGGCTGCTGGCGGCTTGGCCCGCCATTTCCACACGACTCATCCACAACATGAAAAACACATCGTTGGCTGCGTTTGTCTCTGTGCCAGAATTATTTCACGGAATGCAGACGGCGATTACGCGTTCGTTTCGTGCATTGGAATTTTTGCTGCTAGTGGCGGTGATTTATCTTGCACTGTCAACAGTTTTCGCAATATTGCTTCGTCAAATAGAACGACTCCAAGCAAGATAACATTGATTATGTCAAATTTTGCGGAACAAATAGAGAGGCGTTGTCATATTCCTTTGGACTGTTCCGTTGAATTCTGTCTCCGCAATATGAACAAGTTTATCCAAAACTTGGGTACGCTCATCATCAGGTAATCGGGCTATTTGAGAAAAGCTTTCATACAATTGTCGAACTTGTTGGATATCAAGCGTTAATGTCCAGTGAAGATCTAAATAGATGACCAACTCAAACCCTTGGCTGAGGAATTCCATCTCCCTCGCTTGGCGGTCTAGTGCAAAGGGGAGTGCGTTTGGTTTACCAGATGGACTGGCGGAGAGGTGAGCCAAGATATGCTGCGTTGCTTCATGAAACGGGTCTGCCTTGTTCAAATCTTGAAACACATTCCAGAATAGTGCGAAATGCCCACCAGTGCGAACTATCTGGTGCAATTTTTCAACCCTTGTGATTGGGTCTAGCCAATGGAAAGCAGTCGCTATCACAACTAAATCAAATACATCATCTTCAAATCGCACATCTTCAAATGCTTCATGGATGACACGTAGGTTACAGTTATGCGGCCTTGGCAATGCATGCAACTGTTTAGAAAATCTGCTGTCAGGTTCGATGACAGTGATGGGGTTTGCGCCCAATTCAATCAGTCGCTTGGTTGCGAGTCCATTACCAGCACCCACTTCGAGCGTTGTTGCACCAGTGTATAAGGCTCCGCTCACCATGAGAATGGCAAAAACTTCTTCAGGGTAGTCTGGTCGTGCATTGTCATACCCAGCGGCATTATGACCGAAGACATTTCTGCCTTCATGCTCAAAGATTGTGTCCATTTGTTTATTGTGGCTTTTTTTAACATGGAAAATGGCATCAGGATTGTAAAATTTCCCCCGTTCTCCATCTGAAAAATCATATTGCTCTTTCATCTCATATTCGTGTTCAATATTGATCATTTCCCTCACATATTTGATTACCAAAACAAAATCCACGTTCTTATATATCCGCGTTTTTATTTTTAACGCGGATATGTAAGAACGTGGATATGGATTATATTTTAAATTATCGGCATTATCTGTTTCGTCTATACCCCGATCTTACATTCTTACCCGTAGGCTCTTTGGATCATAGAATGGTCGCAGCGATGCCCGTGCAGGGATGCGCTGTGTCGCCACTTCAATCTCGTAGTTACCAGCGCGAATGTAGTCTGCGGTCGCAATCTCGCCATCCTTTGCATTGACATAGCCCATACCCAAACACGTACCAATGGTGTGACCATACATACCAGAGGTGATGTACCCAACAATCTCATTGTCACGCCAAATTGGTTCGTTGTGATAGAGCAAGGCTTGGTCATCTTCAAGCGCAAATTGAACCAGCCGTTTGGTCAACCCAGCCTCTTTTTGTTGCAACAACACATCTCGCCCCAAGAAATCACCCTTCTTGAACTTGACTGCAAAACCCAACCCAGCTTCAAGTGGTGTTTCCTCATCGCTGATGTCATGCCCCCAGTGACGATAGGCTTTTTCAAGACGCAGTGAGTTCATGGCGTGATAGCCGCAATGTTTGAGATCAAACGCTTTGCCGACATCGACCAATGCATCATAAATGTGCAACGTAAACTCAGTCGGAATCAGCAGTTCCCAGCCAAGCTCGCCCACAAATGTCAAACGTGTAGCACGAGCATGAGCTGATGCAACCTCGATTTCCTGTGATGTGGCGAAGGGGAAGGCGTCGTTGCTCAAATCAGCCGCAGTGAGTTTAGAGAGCAAGGAACGTGAGTTGGGCCCCATGATTGCCAGTGTTGAATAGGCCGAGGTGACATCGGTGATGGTAGCAAACTCGTCTGGCCGAATATGGTTCTTGATCAGGTGGAAGTCGCGTGTTTGCCCAGCCACCGCGTCGATAACCATAAATGTGTCCTCGGCAATACGTGTGACGGTGACATCAGCCTCAATCGTGCCACGCTCGTTGAGAATCTGTGTATAGGTGGCTTTGCCGACAGCGGTATCGACATTGTTGCCACAGATGCGGTTGAGAACAGTGACAGCATCACGTCCCTGCACCAAATATTTGACAAACGAGGTCTGGTCAAAGACACCGACATTCTCACGCACGGCTTGGTGTTCTGCTGCGGAATAATCAAACCAGTTTTGGCGACCATAGGTGTATTCGTATTTGGGTTCAACACCAGCGGGGGCAAACCAGTTGGCACGTTCCCAGCCAGCGGCCTCACCAAAGCAGGCATTCTGTGCAGCCAGTCTATCATGCAGTGGCGATTTGCGGATATTGCGTGCGGTTTTGTATTGCTTAAAGGGCCAGTGCATTTCGTAGAGTAGGCCCAAGGATTCCGTTGTACGGTCAAAGAGATAGCGGCGGTTGCCTTGGAAAGGCATGTTACGGCGGACATCCACATCCCACAAGTCCATCGGTGGATATCCATTTTTGATCCAGTCTGCCATGACCAACCCGACGCCCCCCGATGATTGAATGCCAATCGAGTTAAAGCCTGCCGCTACATAGAAGTTCTTGATTTCGGGTGATTCACCGATGTGATAACGGTCGTCATGCGTAAAGCTCTCTGGACCGTTGAAGAAGGTGTGAATGCCTGTATTTTCGAGAATCGGCATTCGGTGGAGCATGGCGTCTAAGGCTGGGTCAAGATGATCCCAATCTTCGGGCAATGTGCCAAACTCAAAATCTTCGGCAATACCATTCATACCCCAAGGCTTGGCATTGGGTTCAAAGAAGCCTGCCAGAATTGCACCAACTTCCTCTTTATAATAGGTATAGCCACCGGGATCACGTAATGTTGGCAGGTTACGCGCCAAGCCATCAATCGGCTCTGTCACCACGTAGAAATGCTCGGCAGCATGAAGGGGCACATTAACACCCACAGACTTACCCACTTCCCACGCCCACATACCACCGCAGTTGACGACAATTTCGGCCTGGATATTCTGTGCGCCATCCTCAGTCATCACAGAAACACCCGTCACCTTTTGGTTTTTGGTATGCACCTTGGTGACTTTGACGCCCTCAAAAATCTTAGCCCCACCCATCTGTGCACCAATCGCCAGTGCTTGCGTTGTGTCCGTGGGGTTGGTCTGCCCATCTTTAGGCAAATAGACCGCACCAACCAGGTCATCGGCGTTCATCAACGGCCACACATCCGCCGCCTCTTTGGGTGTAATCACCTCAACCTCAAGCCCAAAGACACGTGCCATTGAGCTACCACGCTTCAACTCCTCAAAGCGTTCTTGGTTATTGGCAATCGAAATCGAGCCGCTTTGCTTAAAGCCAGTCGCCTGTCCTGTCTCTGCTTCCAGCGAGCTGAAAAGTTCTGCTGTATAGATAGCAAGTTTGGTTAGGTTTTGCGTAGCACGTAGCTGACCGACCAACCCTGCTGCGTGCCATGTTGTGCCGCTGGTCAGCGATTTTCGCTCCAGCAAAATGACATCCGTAATGCCAACTTTGGTTAGGTGATAGGCAATGCTACAGCCGATGATGCCGCCGCCAATGATGACGACCTGGGCATGTGATGGTAATGTGTTTTTTGTCATAAAATTAAAGTCCGCTCATTTTTTGGATTAAATCAAGTTTTTCAAGTATTTCACTTGGAATTTCTTCTGGACGCATGGACATCGCAATCTGATAATATTCAGCTTTGGAAAGCGCAATGTCCGCCGCTTCCATAAATTTGGGCAACAGCGTTTTGCTTGCTGGTGTTACGTCTAAATAATCATGCTCACCTAGAGGATCCTCATAAACAGCAGGTGGCAATTGGTGTTGTAGATAGGCCATTGCTGTTTCCCACTTATCTGGCGCAAGTCTTTTGACAAACCGCTCAAGCATAGGTGGATGAACTAGGTAACTCTCTGCCTCATATCGTTGCCAGCGCACAATCTCCAACCCTTCACCGGATAATTCATGGGGGCGCAATCCGCGATTATCGCCATCCAACAGAAGAATCCCGTTAATGGTGGGTTTGGTGGCTTGGAGTGCGAAGAAATGTCGTCGAGCTTCTCTGGGATCACGTCCATGAATAGGATGCCAAAATGGTCTTTGCAAAAAGAACGCTTGGCTTGGATGCTTCAGAATTCTGGCCCATTCCCGTAGCAAATTAAAGTCGCTGACATCCTCAACATAAAGAATGCCCAATGCTTGGTCCGCCAAGAGGAGGTCTACACTGGTGAGCCGTTTCAGGGCTTCACGCACTTGATCTCGTTCAGTTCGATGTAAAAGTTGATGGGGATGATCAAAAAAGGAAAGAATATTTACTGGGGATGTACTGTCAATCAATACCTCAGAGTGCGTAGCAATCAGCAGTTGACAGCCCTTTGTCCGCGCAATGTGACGCAGTTTATCATACATTTGCTTTTGTAGAATGATATGCAGGTGCGCATCGGGTTCATCTAGCAACAACAGTGAGGCGGATCGGGCATAGATAAAACCTAGTAGCATCAAAAATTGTCACGTTTAACCGGATTACCTTGATAGTT
>JBCCFC010000345.1:0-10861 GCA_039029935.1 Chloroflexota bacterium | reverse complement strand
GTATAGTTCCTAAATCTATGTTGTTTTATTCATAAACAAGGAGCTAACAGCGGGCAACAGTACATTATATGATGTAGCAGAAGTTAGATAGGTGAACACACCGACAGATGTGGTTCCAGTCGGTCGCACTGTGGTTCAGGATTAAGGGTAGCGGAAACGTGAAGGTGTTCTGAACATGACAAGCCTATGTAACAACCGCGAGGAGCAACTAACTCTTGCTAACAGGAGGTTATACAAAACAAAATGTTAGTATACGTAATCAATAAAAATGGGAAAGCATTGATGCCATGCAAAGCAGCCAAAGCACGACATCTATTGCGAGATGGCAACGCGAAAGTCGTGAATCGAGAGCCATTTACAATCCAACTACTGTGGGATTGTGAAGAAAATGTTCAAGAGGTACGAGTAGGGGTTGATAAAGGAAGTCATACGACAGGCGTGAGTGCAATAGGCAATGGTGAAGTACTGATGTCGATAGAAATTCATCATCGAACGGACATCAAGCAAAAGATGGAGACAAGAAGTGTGAACCGTCGCCAGAGGAGAAATCGTAAATGGTATCGAGCCAAACGGTTTGCGAATCGAGGAAGCAGCAAGCGCAGTGGCCGTCTACCGCCCTCAATTCGGGCAAATGTAGAGGAAGTGTTGCGAGTAATTCGCCAGATACCACTACCCATCAGCCATATCATGGTGGAGGATGTACAAGTGGACATCGCACGGCTGAACGACCCAACCTTGAGCGGTCGAGATTACCAAGACCCGAAACGCTTGAACGAGAATCTGCGTATGGCAACTCTGATGCGAGATGGATATGAATGCCAGCATTGTCACCAGAAAAACGTCCGGTTAGAGGCACATCATATCGTTTTCCGTAGCGATGGTGGCAAGGATACACTGGAGAATCTGACCACGCTCTGCCATCGGTGTCACGAGAGGGTGCATGATTGCAAAATCACGCTCGATATCACTGGTGTATCGGGATTCAAGGACCAGATTGCCCAGCGAACGATGCAAGGGAAAGCCCATCTGTATGCTTGTTTGGCACAGATAGCCAGCGTCTCCAAGGTGTTTGGCTATGAAACGGCTACGTTCCGCAAGGAGCAAGGCTTTGATAAATCTCATGATATAGACGCGATGTGCATTGCCGTCATGGATACTGATGAAATTGTCAAGCCTTCTCGCGACAATTTTTACAAAGTTCAGTTTCGACCCAGACAAACCCGAAGACAGTATCACGATCTCCCACGCACAGGAAAAGGTCGAGTTCGTTATCAAGTCAATACTGAAGTTGATGGCTTTCGCAAAGGTGATATTGTGCGTGTCAAGCAGAAATGGGTCAAGCAAGTCAATTCGATTTACAGTAATGGCCGTTTGGCTTTTCAGAGAGTCAAAGGTGAGCCGCCCTCTGCCAAAGCGAAAGATTGCCAGTTGTTACAACATTGTCGAACGATTTTTTGGCAAAGAATCACTGTATGAATCCAATTCAATATAACTGTATAAAACAGTATATTCCAAGCGACTGGTTACGATACCCGGGTTCATACATGGAGGCAGCCATGCTTCGTTCAGATAGCACACCCTGTGCGGTTCAAACTTGTAAACTAAATCCACACGGCATGTGCTAGCTGAACAATTGATATGGACATCTATCTGAGCGAGTGAATGGAGCAGCGTGTGGTTGAACAAACCTTTACAGAACAACAATTACGCATGTATATCGGTGAGCGTGGCTATCCGATGTATATTGGGTATCAAGGCGTCGTCTATGATGTAACAAACTGCCCCAAATGGCGACGAGGGATTCACGAGAATATGCACTGGCCGGGGCAGGATTTGACCGATGAATTGGGTGATGCACCGCACACGGCAAGCGTGTTTGACCATCCATGTGTTAAACGTGTGGGCATTTTGGTCTCATAAAGTGTAGCAGCATTTTATCTGTAATTGCCCAATCAATACATCCTATGTTATTATATGGCGTCGAACGATTTGAAAAAGTTATTTTTTCTATTTGATAGAAAAAGAAAAAATTTAACATAAATTCTATGGAGCATAAAACCAATGAAAGGGTTTTTCAAATTTTTAGTTTGGGCAGCATTTATTGGCGGTGCTATTTATATGGTCCGCAAGCTTACGGCTGCATCAGATGAGGATTTTATCAGCAACAGCGAACCCAGTGGTGCAGGCGTTTTGCCATCCGAACCAATTAAATCCATTGATGAAGCACCTTTGGGTGGTCAGGTAAGCGAGGAGTTGCTCAAGATTTTGGTTTGCCCAGAAGATAAAGGGCCACTGGAGCTTGTTGAGGGGGGCACATTCCTGCTCAATCCACGCAATGGCTATCGTTATCCTATCCGCAATGGTATCCCTGTGATGCTGATTGAGGAAGGGCAAAAATATCAGAATGGTCGTATACATGGCGACCAGAGTAGCAACAATGGTGCAGTAGGTTAGACCACTACCCATACAAGAATCACAGGAGATATAGAAGGGACACAACCAAACATGAACCAGCCACAAGTTGTCGGCCAACCGACGACACATCAACATTTTTCCTATGGCATTAATCGAATGGCCGATTTACTTGCCCCTACGTTGGGCCCCACGGGTGGTGTTGTTGTCAATCACCAGCCTTCCACCAGCAACAAAATCGAATTTTTAGATGACTCAGCGACTATCGTTCGTCGCATCCTCAGTTTGGGTAGCCCACAGCATGATGTTGGGGCGATGGTAATGCGTAATTTGATTTGGCGTGTGGGCCAGACCGTTGGTGATGGTGGCACAGTGGCCGCGATTCTTGCACGAGCCATTTACAACGAAAGCCGTCGGATGGTTGCAGCGGGAGCCAATTCTGTACGTGTTACGAGTGGCATCAACAAAGCCGTTGATGTCGCTATTGCCTCCTTACGCGAACAAGCCAAGGTCGTTGACAGCGAAAACGATCTGGTCTCTGTCGCTCGTACAATTATCGGCGAAGATGCGCTGTCAGCGATGGTAGGCGAGATGAGCTTTTTGCTGGGTCCAGATGCCCACGTTGTTGTCGAAAAGTATGTCGCGCCCTATCTGCAACGCCGCTATGTTGCAGGTTCACACTACAAAGCCGACATCCTCAGCATGTATTTCTACACACAGGCAGAACAGAAAAAAACTGTTCTCAGCGCACCCGCCATTGCACTTACCGAAGACCGCCTTTCAACAGTGGAGGAAGTGCTGCCACTGATGGAGGCTGCCATCCGACGTGGCTTTAAGTCGCTTGTGATTGTGGCGATGGATGTCAAGGCCGAGGCATTAGGGATGTTGGTGTCGAACAATCAACTGCCCGAAGATAAAAAGAAGCTCGATTTGCTGGCGGTCAAGCTCAAAGATGTGGGTGATGAACGCCGCTGGGCCTTGCAAGATTTGGCACTGATGACAGGTGCAACTGTGCTTGGCAATGACATGGACCGCAAAACCACGCTGGCGGTTGACAGCGATTTGGGTGAGGCACAACGAGCCGAGTATTTTAACAAGGCATTTGTCGTTGTCTCCAACCCCAGCGCACGGGCGGCGATTCAACAGGAAGTAACGATGTTGCGCAATTATGTGACGACGCTGCGACTGGATGAGGAAGACCGCCCCAAGATTGTGAAGCGATTAGGTCGATTGACCGGTGGTATCGGTGAACTCAAAGTTGGCGCCAACAGCAAGCTCGAACGTCAATTGATGCACGACAATGCCGAGCGTGCCTTCAAAGTGCTTTCGGCAGCGCAATACAACGGCGTAATTGCGGGTGGTGGAGGGGGTTATCTCCATTGTTTACCAGCGTTACAGGCGTTGATCGATACGGGCACAAGCCCAAGCCTCAACGGTTCGGGTCCAATCATGGACGATGAGGTGTTTGGTGTGCAGGTGGTGATGCAGGCTCTGCAAGAACCAATGCGCCAGATTTTGGTGAACACGGGTGTTAGCTCTCCTGCTGTCTACATTCAACGGGTTCAGGATGCAGGTGGAGCCGCCACATTTGATGCCATGAGCGGTGAGGTCGTGGATGCCTTTGAAGGTGGTGTGCTGGATGTTACTGATGTCAGCGTCACCTCACTGAAGACAGCAGCCAGCGGTGCGACCATGGCCCTTTCAACGGATGCGATTGTTTATCACAAGAAACCGGAACAGAGTTTGGAACCGTAGGCCAGCTTAGTCAGCAGGTCAGCTAATCAGCTAGTCAGCTAGTCAGCCTGAGGTGCTGAAATGCTGAAATGCTGAAATGCTAACCTGCTGACTAGCTAAACGAGGAAGAAACGGAAACACAAAAATGCCTATTGTATTATCAATTTCGTCAATGAATGACAAACTGTGGATGGCGGGACCCGAGGGTCTATTTGCCCAGAATGGCACAGAAGATGTCGCCCAAGTCCCCCAACCACAGCGCGAATTAGCATGTTGTAGCACTGAAGGCAATCGCATTTTGGTGGGTGGATTGCCTCATGGTATCGCTTTTAGCCTTGATGAGGGGGTTAACTGGCAGGCGTCATGGATGGATGGTGTCGATTCGACCGTGCTGTGTATTGCACCCGATCCACAAGTAGAATCATCGGGTGTGTTGCTGGCAGGTAGTGCGGGTGGGGGCATTCTGCGTACCCATGACCGAGGCCACAGTTGGGTGACATGTAATTTTGGCCTGCAAGACTACACCATCTTATCGTTGACCTGGGCCCCCGTGATGGACACAAAGGTCTATCCACGCTGGGAAGTTGTCTTCGCCACCACGGAGGAAGGGGTTTATCGTTCACCCAATGCTGGACGTGGTTGGAAACGCTGTAACATTCCTGATGGTGTCTATCAAGCAATGGCCGTTGCACCGGAGTTTCATGCACAGGGTCCCAACAGTGGAACAGTGCTTGTCGGTGCAGAGGAGACTGGACTGTGGCGATCAACCGATGGGGGACGCGTTTTTACCCATGTTGATGGTGCGCCTGAGCGCGTCGATGCACTGGCGGCGACTGCCGATGGCTGGATGCTCAGTGATGAAACGGGGCTGTGGCGTTCTGCGGATGGCTTGGTGTGGGAACACATGCCCGATAGTCAACCTGCGCTGACGTTGGTGCCAACGGCGGATGGTGTTCTGGCAGGTGGAGAGCAAGGAGTTTCAGTCGTTTAAACGACTAGAGCAATACTCAAATCTTAAATCAACTGTTTTACAAGAGACCTGCTAGATGGCAGGTTTTTTGTTTTTTGATTATAATTCTATTGTGTTTTTCAATCTATATTCGGCAATCAATCCGATGTTTATGAAAAGGGTATAAAATTTATGAGTGTGATGACAAAAAATATGGTTGAAAGTTCACCCCCAATAGATTATATCAAAGCAATTACCCAATTGATTCGTTCATTACCCATTGAACAGGTTGTCCAAGTATATGATTATGCGCTGCAACTGCAACCACAAAAAACACCACAATTGGCATCACAGGCTTCTTTGATAGAAGATATTGACCCTGATGACGATTCATGGTTGTTTAGCAGCGAAGAAGAGATGGCTGAGGAGGATGAATTATGGGATACCTTTCTCGCTCAGAATCAAGTGTATTTCAACAAGCTAGAAAATGCTGTTGACGCGGAAATTATGGGTGACATGACCCAGCCCATGTTTGATGAAAGTGGAGAACTGATTGCCCATGAAATCACGCACAACCCGTAGTTTTCGTGAAGCCTATCGAAATCTTCCAACAGAAGTTCAGGAGCGAACAAGAAAAGCCTATCAACTCTGGCGTGCAAATCCCAATTTGCCAGGGTTACGGTATAAACGTGTCAACAATTCTGTTTCTGTGCGAATCGGACGGACCTATCGAGCGTTGGGTTGGATAGAGGGCGATACTGTATATTGGTATTGGATCGGCCACCATCGACAATATGATCGAATTTTAGAGCGATAAATATTCTGTATTTACTTCAATGTAGAGCAAGATCATCCCTTTTATCATAAAGTATATAAGGAAATAACTAACTACGATTGGAAACCCCTTCAGTTTAATATAGTAAAAGAAAAGTGTATTTTGTATTTTTATGAGTAAGTTTTGGAAACAAACCCAAGCATTCCTCAACAAGCTCTGGTTCAGCACCCAACCCGTTGCATCTATCCCAAAAGCCACGCTCATCGAACAGAAAAGCGAAGTCATCGCTCAAATCCGGCACGTTCAACGGCAGCTCACCACAGCAGAAAGCAGCGGACACGATGCGGGCAAGGTGCAGTCATTGCGCGCAGAATTGGCACAGCTAATGGCAGAGGAGCGGCGATTACGCTTGGCGATTGATCGAGCAGGGCGATAGTTGGGGATTCTGTTACCCAGCTAAAATCATGTCAATCCTTGCTAGTTCTTCTGCTGATAATGTTGGTGCATCCAACGCCGCCACATTGTCATCCAACTGTTGCTCGCGACTCGCACCAATCACCACACTGGTGATACGCTCATCACGCAATGTCCACGCCAACGCCATCTGCGCCAATGTCTGTCCACGCGCCTCGGCCACCTGATTGAGTTGACGCACGGTCTCCAACATTGCTGGTGTAATGCGATTTTGCAGGTTGTTGATACCCTTGCCTGCGCGTGATTCTGCTGGCACGTCATTCTTGAGATACCGATTGGTGAGGATGCCCTGATTTAGTGGGCTAAACACAATCATGCCAATACCAAGCCGCTCCACATGACGTAGTAGCTCACCCTCAACACGGGTCCGGTCCATCATATTATAACGTGGCTGGTGAATCGTAATCGGTGTTCCCAGCCCATCCATAATGCGCGATGCCTCACAGGTCATGGCCGGATCGTAGTTACTCACGCCTGCATAGAGCGTCTTGCCCTGCCGTGTCACCAAATCCAACGCACCCATCGTCTCTTCTAATGGTGTGTCTGGGTCAGGACGGTGATGGTAGAAGATGTCTACGTACTCTAGTTGCAGCCGCTTGAGCGATTGGTCCAAGCTCGCAACCAGATATTTTTTCGAGCCAAAATTGCCATAGGGTCCCGGCCACATGTCATAACCCGCCTTGGTCGAGATGATCAACTCATCACGGTTGCTGGCAAAATCCTCCTTGAGGACCTTACCCACGTTTTCCTCGGCAATCCCTGGTGGCGGGCCATAGTTGTTGGCAAGGTCAAAGTGCGTGATGCCCAGGTCAAAAGCACGACGGAGCAGCTTACGTGTGGTGTCCACATCGGTAAAGTTCTGCCAGCATCCCAGCGAGATGACGGGCAGTAATAGACCGCTGCGTCCGCAACGGCGGTATTGGATGTTGTCATAACGTGTTTCTGAAAAGTTCATTTGGTTTCCTTATTAATAATCTACAGATTGACAATCTGTTTTACTGCACCAAGCCAACTGTACGTTTTTCTTGCGCACTCAACACAGCCGAGTCCACAATCTGCTGCCCGATACGACAAATTGCTGGTGACAATGGTCCGCTCACTGGCGTCCCCGTCTCAATGCAGTGGATGAAGTACTGTACCGGACCTTGATAGGGTGGCTGCAACACATCAACCGGAATCACTTGTCCTTCGGGATGCTCATGCGTCTGGACACGGACAGTCTCTTCGTAGTCATAGCTGCTGATGGTCCCCTGCGTTCCTTTGACCACAAAGCCACATTTGGGTTGCGGTTGCAGCGTCCAAGGGTCGGTGAAGGTCCCCCAGCGGGTTTCAAACTTGGACAGCCCAAATTCATACTTGGCGATGGTGATGCTGTGTTCATCCACTTCCAAGCCCAGCGGATCATCGGTCACCGTTGTCACCTCCAACGGGGCACGGCCATCCAAGAACCATGTGCCCAGCGTCGTCCCATATCCTAGATAGTCGAGCAATGAGCCACCGCCCTGGTCCTTTTGATAGAACCAGCTCTCGTTTTTCCTGGCGCGATACGCTTCATCTGTCTCCTCTTTATCAGCCACATGAAAGAGTGGTCCGCGATTGCCATCATAATAGTGAACTTCGATGACATCGCCAATCATGCCTTCGTCAATCAGCCGCTTGGTGGTGACGTGGGGTGGATACCAACGCAGCGGCCAGTTGATGGCAAGCTGCCTGTCAGCGTCCTTGCCCATGTCTTTGGTCGCTACAATCATGGCGTCCGCATCGGCCAAGGTTGCCGCAAATGGTTTTTCGAGCAGAATATGCACATTGTAGGGGGCGATCTTCAATACCCACTCGGCATGACCTGCTGTTGATGGGCAGAGGATAACAATATCCGGCTGTGTCTGTGCCATGCACTGCTGATAGTCGGTAAAGACCCGCGCTGGCGGAATCTCAAAATTCTCAATGGTGCTTGCCATACGCGCTGTGTCTGTGTGGCAAATGCCTACAATTTCGGCGTTGGGATGTTCATACACCTGGCGCAGCAGGTCACCCATGTGCATGTGATCAAAGTTAATGCCTGCGATTTTCCAAGTTTTCATGGTTTTTTCCTTTTGCATGTTTGATTTTCCTTTTTTTTCTTACTCATCAAAATCTACAGAATAATAAGGCTGACTCAATGCATTATACCATACGCTGCTTTGAGTGCAGGGTTATCTCCATATTCCGCCATCACCACATCCATCAACGATTGCATCCGCCCACTGTGTTCGGCCTCGGTCAGTGCTGCCTGCCATTGATTGCTAACACTGGCTCCCCATATGATGCGAGACGTGTCCAACCCAGCATCGGCCATAACACGGCGGATGTCATTTTCCGCTGGATACAATTGGCTGAGGACGTGGCGTATCTTCCTATTGTTGGGCAACGCATTCCCCTGCCCGCTATATACGGCATCATTAAGCAGCACAGCAAGGTTGACTTCTTGCAGGCTCTTTTCACAAGACCATGTGCGCCGATTGCGGCGCAGACAATGTTCCAAAAATTCATGTTTGAAAAAATGAGGTTTCTGGCTGTTGACACACTCAATACAATTACAGGGAATCATCTCGTCGATGACCAAATTGTGAAAACTGTTATGAATCTCTTGCATAGTTTTGCGGATAATGTCGAAAAAACGTTTCTGGTTGGGGCCATCCAAGACAATCGTAATTTTGTTCTCCAGATATTGCTCCTGCACCAATGCATGGGTTTCCTCATAGTCCAATAGCACACCATAGCGCCAATGCACCTGTATATCGTCATCACGATAGATATCATAATGCCGTTTGACAATAAAGCGCGTAAGCATCCCCTTGGGCATAAATTTGTAACGATACTCAAATCGTAGGTTTTGTTGATGATTTCGCCAAAACTTGTCGGTATTGATTTTATCAACAGGCAGTAGCTGTGGTGCCAAATAGCCACCATTGGGTAAATCATAACAGAGATCAAACTTACGATTTCGCATGAGTGCTAGGAGTTCACGGCGTCGTTCACGATATTTGTTATCTCGCCAGATATGCATCAGATCATCGTCATTGAATTCGCCTTTCTGCGTTTTGACCTGTTCGTTGTCTAGCACTTTATAGACCCCATCCGTAATCCATTCAGGATTGAGAACCACTAAGTCATGCAAGTCAAGAGCTCGCCGGAAGTAAATAATAACACCGATGTCATGGAGATAGTCACTGAGAAAATCAGCATTTTCTTCATTCATCCCATAATGCCCGCAGATCGCAAGGTATTCTTGGCGTGAGATAAAGTCTTTTCCTTCTGAGTGGACGCTTTCCAACACTTCACGGATCGCCACCCAAACTTTGGGTAAAGGTGTCCCAAGATGAGGGAGCAGTTCTTTATTGGTGATAATGCGACCAATCTCAGCTTTGAGTTCCTCAATCGTGTGGCGAAAAGTGGGTTGGCAACTGATACGTTGTGGGTAAGGATGAACAATAGTTTCAAAACGTTCTTTGTATTCGCTGATAGGTAGCTCTTTGATTGGTTCGTCACATTTATTGAGGACAATGAGGACGGGGCTGCGGTCGCCCAGCAATTGGATGATATTGAGCCAGTAATAAAAATCCTCGTGGCGATCCTCCTTGCGTGACTCGGTGACAAGTACATAGAGTGAGCGTTTGGTCAGAAAAAATTGGTGCGTGGCGTGATAGATTTCCTGACCACCAAAATCCCAGATGTTGAGACGGACATCATTGGTAATTTCTGGATTATCCCCAAATCCCTCTTTGGGGATAATCCATGTATGGATGTCGATACCTTCTGTGCTTTGCTCATATTCGAGTTGATAGTTTGGGTTGGTTAATGACTTGGCAAGGGATGTCTTACCAACACGCCCTTCACCAACCAAGAGCAGTTTGAGTTCATAGAGATAATCGATTTGGTTGTTTTGCAGTGCTTCAGCAAAATAATAACGGATGGCATCTATGCCTTGCTGTGCAATTTCCTGTGGTGGATGAGTGAGTTGATTATCGTCAACCCACAATCTTTTTAGCATCTGGAGATTGACAATAGCATTGGGCAGCGTATTGAGTTTATTGGGACTCAGGTTCAGGAACTGTAAATTCTGGAGGTTGACGATGGTTTCAGGCAGAGTGCTGAATTGATTGAACTTCAATTTTTTGTCGATAATTGTCGAAGATGATCGAAGGTTGTTCATCGATCATGTATCGACTATTTGGCAGTAATCGAGCTATCACAATTTTTCGGTGCATTGTATCTTCGACTACACATTTTTTTAATAAGCAACTCGATTTTTCGGGTTAGGGCTGAGGTTGCTAAGGCTTTGAAGGAAGATTTTAGAAAATATGAAACACCCCCTTTGAATTTGATGCCTTTAAAATGCTTATTACGGGGAGAGGAAACTTTTCATCTCATAAAAAGTTGAAAGTAACACTTAGTTCACAAGTTAGCAAAAATTTTTGACCAAAATCCAGGGCTGATGGCTGAGGCATTAGCAACCGAGTTGCTTTTAAAAAAAAATT
>JBCCFC010000344.1:0-10920 GCA_039029935.1 Chloroflexota bacterium | reverse complement strand
GAAGGGTTGAAAGGTTGAAAGGTGGAAGGGTTGAAAGGTGGAAGTGAATAGTCGAATTCATTGTATAATCTAATGTATTTTTATACGATAACAACTTTTTTCATTTTCACTTCTCTATTCTTCAACTCTTCAACTCTTCCACTCTTCAACCCTTCCACTCTTCAACCCTTCAACTTTTCCTTCAATTTCATAATGCGTTGATAGGACTGATCGATACGTTCTTCGCTGATGCTGCCATTTTCCACAAATTCTCGGATGGTGGTGGCGGCGCGGATACTTACATCGCGGTTAAATGTCAGATTGTTGGCAATGGATATAATGTCCACGCCTGCTTGAACGGCATGGTAAATGGCTGTCTCAAATGAGTAATGATTGCGAATCGCACCCATCTGGATGTCATCGCTGATCACTACGCCATCAAAGCCCAGTTGGTCGCGTAGGATGCCTGTGATAATCGGTTTGGAGAGTGTCGCTGGTAGCTGATCATCCAGGTTGGCATTGAAGATGTGTGCTGTCATGACCGCATCGCAGTCACCGCTTTGGATGAGCTGTTCATAGGGAATCAACTCGCTGTTGCGCCATGTATGGGTGACATCAACAAAGCCCTTGTGGGTGTCCTGTTGAGAGCTACCATGCCCAGGGAAATGCTTGAGCGTACAGAGAATGTTTTTGGTACGATGCGCACGGATAAAGGACTGTGCATGGGTGGTGACAACCGAAGGATCTGCTGAGAAGCTGCGTCCATAGCGTGCAATAATGGGGTTATTTGGATTGATATTCACATCAACAACGGGTGCCAAGTTTAAGTTGATGCCAACATCGGCCATTGTTTGCGCCATTGTAAGCGATTGTTGATAGGTGTAGTTCAGATCGTTGCTGGCCCCCAGTCGTTCTGCTGATACAGACGCTGGAAACCCGTATTGTGGTTTGAGCCGATTGACCACACCGCCTTCTTGGTCAGTTGAGATCAGGAGTGGCAAGCCGCTCGATGCTTGGAGCGTGTCAGTCAACGTGTGCAATTGGTCGGACGAACTGATATTCCGTCTCCCCAAACCAAGCTGGCTCCCTTTATCAAAGAGGACAATGTTGCCAATATGATAATTGTGAATGGCGCGAACAATGGCACTGTTTTGGTCAACAGTCAACCCCTGAAAGCCCACCAGCAACATCTGCCCGATTTTGACATCCAATGGTGGGTCTGGCTTGTGGAGTACTGGTTTTATCACCTTGTTTAGCAGTGGCCGGTGCTCATGTTTGATCAGCCCATCCTTGAGGATGACTTCTATGGTTTGTGAATCTGCCGTACATCCTGCAAGCAGCAGACCCGCCGTTGTTTGGACTGTCCCTTTGAGCAAGCTGCGTCTTGTGAAATTCTTTTCTGTAAATGGTTTTTCTTTCTGATGAACCTCAGATTGGTACCTATCTGAACTACGTCTGTCTAAATGATTTTGGATTGGCATAAGCTAGTTGAATTTTATATACAGTTTCATTATCCGACACATTCACACAAACCTTCGGGGGCGACGATAAGCTAGGTTGTATGATCTGAATATGTGTCGTCGCCGCCTGAAGGTTTTGCCTCAAATGTTGGGTATGAGAATGAAAACGAACAAACAGACCTATTGTAACATGGTTTTACCTGTCTGCGTAATTGCCAATGTGCAATAGTAGTCATACTTGCGTCGCATCACGGCGACGTCATCAACGGGTCGCAGTGCCAATCGCTGTGAGAATTGTTGCGCTAAGGCAGGGTCTGTCACAGGCTGCTGGTGATGCTCTGATTCGATGACATAACGCAGAAAGCGCACAACCCACCACACAATCATGAGTCGATAATAGACCCAGATTCGTTCTGACGCCTCTGGTGTGCGGCTCATTTGGCAATATTGCTCAACAACCCAAGGCCAACGATCCTCTGGCACGTCCATATAGGCGGGATGCGACATTAAGTCTGCAATCTCAAAGGCAGGATCGCCCCACCCACTATTTTCCCAATCAACGACTAACCACGTTTGGGGAGTACGCACAAAGTTGAGTGTATTTGGGTCCACGTGGCAAAAGGATGATATTGGACGAGGCCAATCCGGAAATGGGTCGCGTTGGATACGGTTGACAATCGTTGCAACCTCGTCAGGATAGGAGGTTACGGGTATCTGCGCCACTTGTTGTCGGATCCGTGCGAGACCATTGGCAGCACAATACATTGATAATGTCGCCGGAGGAATATGACCGACACCATGGATTGTACTACTATTGGCAGAATCAGGCGTAATCTTGTGTAACGCCACCATACAACGTAATAGCTCTCGCCATTCCTCATCGGTTTGCGGAGGCGTCTGTTGCACCTTACCATCAAGCCATGTTTGCACGACGACTGGATATATATAGTCGTCCCGATTCAAATAGACGGCTTGCGGTGCAAGATGAAGATTCAATGCCTGTAGCATTTTCAGTGCCGTATATTCGCGTCCAGCACGATCACGCGCATCACGGCGGGTAAACTTAATCGCCCAATCATGCTCTTTGCTACGTGCATGATAGAGCAAGTTGTTATACCCGCCGATGATAGGTTCAATCTGCCAGCCTTGCCATTCAACAAATTCTGTCAGCAGATTGCCTGCCAATGCCTTTTCTGACAAATATCCGAGTAACGGCTCAACCTGTGTATTCATCACAAATTCAACTGCTGCATGATATCCCAACTGCATTGAATAGCGTCGAGTGGGTCATCCAAGACCGGACTAATCTCGAGGCTAATCGGTCCTACATATCCCAATTGTTTGGCTGCATCACAGGTGCGTTGCATCGTGTCGATAGTCAACAGCCCATCACACAATGCCCAGTGTAAATCACCCACGCCATCGTTGTCGTCAAAATGGACATAGCCCAAATAGTCATCCGCACCATCAATCTGACATGCATTAAACGCTTCTAACTCACCACTCATCTGTGCATGACCGATGTCGAAGAGGAGTTTGATATTTGGATGCGCAAGCGATTGAATAAAGGCAATTGTCCCTGTGATTGTGGGCAAGGCACGGCCAGGAAAATGTTCAATCAATAATGGCAAATTGTGCTGCTGTGCGGCATCTGCCAACGTCACCATCGCTTGACCATAACGTTCCAGCCCAGCAACACTATCATCCATATCGGGGATGACATAGACGCCGTTTTGGACACCCATTTCTACCGCATAGTCAATCCCACGCAAGGCATGGTCAATTGCCTTCTGACCAATAGCTGTATCTTCGTCGCTAAACGTAACCTCTTTGGGTACACCAAAAGACAGTCCCACCGTCGAAATCGCTAAGTTCAAGTCATGGATTTGTGTACGCACGGGGGCATTGGCAAAATCATCGGGGCGAATATCAATGGTATCAAAGCCGATTTGGGTTAGCTGCGCAAGGATTTGATCTTCTGGCACATTGGGTTCTGGCGTACCAATCCCCGAAAGTGCCCATGTACAACATGCTATAGTCATGGTCAATGGCTCCTTTGAACATTTCTAGGAAGGGGGTGTTACCCCTTCTTAGAAGGAATTATTCTACGAGGTTAGATACATCGCCCCATATCCCGCTGTAAACAAACTCTGACAATGGCTTACGTTCACGTGGTGCGGCCTCTGCCCCTTGGCGGTCTTCGGGTAGGCTGGCGGGGTCGCCTAAATAGCCTACCGCTAACATGGAAACGGCTTCATAATCGGCTGGGATTTGGAATAACTCACGCGCTTTGTCACGGCTAAACCCACCCATCTGATGCACATAGATATCGAGTGCGATGGCTTGGGTGACTAAATTTTGGACAGCCAGCCCGACATCATGATAGGCATGGGCATTGGGTGCATTGCGACGTGGGTTGATCATGTGTGCCACACTTACCATCAAGACTGGAGCCTTGGATGCCCATGTTGCGTTGCCGGGCATGAGACATTCCACCATACGCGCAAAGTTTTCCTCTTGTGCCTGTGTTGCCACAATGAATGACCAAGGCTGGAGATTATTGGACGAAGCTGACCAGCGTGCTGCTTCCAGCAAACTGCATATCGTCTCTGTTTCCAACGGTTTTGGTGCAAAGGCACGGGGGCTCCAGCGTTTTTGGAGCAGTTCATGGATTGGATAATCTGGCGTAGCAATTTTTGGATGTGACATATATTTCTCCATGTAGTTTGACTGAAATATGTTGTATAGAATCAAAAAAGCTGATGTTAGAATCGGTTCTAACATCAGCTTTTTATATTAAAAATTTAGCGATAGAGCTTAGGCGTTGATATCATCTTCCTCACGACGAGTAAATACGGTTGATACCGCCAACCCAATAATCAACACCAGCACGACGGGTAACGTCATAGCACCGGATGAGAAGCTACCGCCTGTTGTTGGCAATGTCTCTGGCTCTTCCACGATGACTTCTTCAACAACAACTTCTTCCTCGACCACTTCCTCGGTCATGGTCTCTTCAACCACAGTCTCTTCGACCACTTCCTCAGACGCAGCCTCTTCAACGACAACTTCTTCCTCGACCACTTCCTCGGTCACAGTCTCTTCAACGACAACTTCCTCTTCAACTACTTCCTCGGTTGCAGTCTCTTCAACAGCGACTTCTTCCTCAACCACTTCCTCGGTCACAGTTTCTTCAACAGCGACTTCTTCCTCAGCAACTTCTTCCTCAGCAACTTCTTCCTCAGCAACTTCTTCGGTAGCCGCCTCTTCTTCGGCAGCTTCCTCAGCATCAGGAATCAAGACACCGTTAATGACATGAATCACACCATTGCTCGCATCAATATCTGTCGCAATCAAACGAGCATCGTTGATTTTGACACCCTCGGAATCACCCATAACGGTTAATTCGCCACCCTGTACAGTTGTAATGGATGCCAAGCCAATTACGGTTTCTGCGGATAGGTTGCCTTCAACGACATGGTACAGCAGAATATTCGTCAGTTGATCCGTATCTTCAAGCAGTGCTTCCAGCGTTCCCTCTGGTAAGGCGGCGAAGGCTTCATCGCTTGGTGCAAAGATTGTAAATGGACCTTCACCCTGCAATGTTTCAACCAAACCAGCAGCCTCAACCGCGGCAACCAATGTCTCGAAACCACCCGCCGCAATTGCTGTTGATGCTAAATCGGCAGCAGCTTCTTCGGTGGCAGTCTCTTCTTCAACAGCTTCTTCCTCGGCGGCAGCCTCTTCTTCAACAGCTTCTTCGGTAGCAGCTTCTTCTTCAACAGCTTCTTCGGTAGCAGTCTCTTCTTCAACAGCTTCTTCCTCGGCGACAGCCTCTTCTTCAACAGCTTCTTCGGTAGCAGCTTCTTCGGTAGCAGCTTCTTCGGTAGCAGCTTCTTCTTCAACAGCTTCTTCGGCAACAGCTTCTTCGGTAGCAGCTTCTTCTTCAACAGCTTCTTCGGTAGCAGTCTCTTCTTCAATAGCTTCTTCCTCGGCAGCAGCTTCTTCGGTAGCAGCCTCTTCGGCAACAGCTTCTTCCTCAGCAGCCTCTTCGGCAACAGCTTCGTCCTCAGCAGCAGCCTCTTCGGCAACAGCTTCTTCCTCAGCAGCTTCTTCCTCTACCGAGGTGTCCGACATCACAACTTCGGTGATGCGGAAATAATCCATAACAACACTGTCACCAGCAGCAGTTAATACAGGCGTGTCTTCGGCAGGCTCCCAAGTACCAATTTCGCCATTGTCGTGGTGAAGCATGGCATGATGAACGCCGAGAACAACCTCAACACCCTCATTTAGTGCGACCTTTGCATTGACAACATTCGCATCGTTTAATGGATACTGACCAATGACTGATCCTGGTGAGCCATTGCCATCATCCGCGTGGATGACAATCCAACCTGCACCCTCGATTTTGGCTCGCGAAACCTTGATTATGTTATCTGTGACAACTTGGTCATCGACAATAACGAGATTATTGTCATCGCCGACTGGTTCATGTGACTCTTCGTCAGCATGAGCTTCTTCACCTTCGGCAGCTTCTTCACCTTCGGCAGCTTCTTCACCTTCGGTAGCTTCACCCTCGGCAGCTTCTTCTTCGGCAGGCTCCTCAGGTGGTGGTGTTGTAATATTGTCTTCAATTGTAATAGATGCTGCGACTGGTTCATCTGAGGCTATTACACGTCCATCAATGCCAGGAAACTCAAAGGCTCCCTCTTCACCTTGATCTTTATGCAACACAACGTGGATTGTGCCACTGCCTAGTGCAACTTCGCCATCCACATCAATTTTGATACTTGACGAAATACCATTCACAACGGGCGTATAGCCCAAAATGTCGCCATAATTGCCGTCCTTGTCGGCATATGCAACAACCCAGCCTGGGCCATTTGATGTCACCCGTGTAATATTGACGGTGTTGTCAACCACAGATTGGGTCACAGCAAATATATTGGCTGTAAATTGGGCCGACACCACTTGTGTCAAGACCAATATCATGACGATTGTCAAGGATACAATCCCAATACGAGTTTTCGACATTATAGTTCTCCTTAAATAGTGAACAATAAATTTCTTGTCTAAACGTATAATTTTCAATTCAATAAAAATTTCTCAATAAAAATTTTATTGTAATAGGTCATTATAAGATAGCTTCATCATTCAACAAGCTGTCTTGTTACGATAAGAACCGTAGATTACACATCGCCTATTACAACAACGATAAGTATAGCATAAAACTGGACCTATCAGCAATCAACCAGTATCCTAAATGAGCTTACTTGACGCGCATTGGCAACCCAGCAACCATAAACAGCACCTCGTCAGCCTGTGTAGCCAATCGCTGATTGGCACGACCCAATGCATCACGATAGACACGCCCCAATGGATAGGCTGGCACAATGCCTAGCCCTACTTCATTTGAAACTATGATTAATTGCATCGTGTTCGCCTCATAAACCTGCAATAGACCATCAACTTCCTGATGTAGGGCATCCGTCGCCTCATCGACTAAAATGGGTTCTGGCAATGCAAGCACAACATTGCTTGCCAACATCGTCATGCAGTCAAGCAAAATTGTAGGGCAATCATCAAATTGGTTCGTTTGAATGTAGGTTGTAATGGCCTCACCCACATTGTTGGTCACTTCTAATGTCTGCCAATGAGACGGACGCTCTGCCTTATGAACGGCAATGCGCGCCTTCATATCATCGTCCCATGCCTGAGCCGTTGCCACATAGAGCACATCACGGCCACTCTCCGCAGCCAACTTCTCGGCATAGGTACTTTTCCCACTGCGTGCCCCACCTAAAATTAATGTAAATTTTTTTGTCATGGTGAAAGGTTGAAAGGTTGAAGGGTGGAAAGGTTGAAGGTTCAACTTTCACCAGAATTCCTGGCCCTATTTTCCTCTCAATGAATTCTCCTCTTACACTCTGCGTTCTCTACAGACTCTACGGTTAAAGCGTCAGCGGCATATCTCGCAGGCGAATCCCTGTTGCGTCAAAAATTGCATTGGCAATGGCTGCTGCGGTCGGACCGGGTGTTGCTTCACCTGCACCAACCGACGGGCAATCGGGTCGGTCTAAGAGGTGTGTTTGAATTGGCGGTGCTTCCTCAATCGTCAAAATGGGATAACTTTCCCAATCTACACTTTCAATCGCTGTTGTTGAAAAGCGGACAGCCTCTTTTAAGACCCAACTTGCGCCTTGCACAACCCCACCTTCTAATTGACTGGCAAGCCGATCAGGATTAATCACCTGTCCTGCGTCGGCAGCAATGTAGACCTGTTTCAAGAGAATCTTTTTTGCCTCTGGGTCCACGGCAACATCAACCACAACAGCAGCATAACATTTTTGGTTTTTATACTGCGCAAAGCCCACACCTTTTCCTATATTCTGTTCGTGATACTGTGACCAGCCCGATAACACGGCAACAGCTTTCAAAACTGCCTTGGCCCGCTCATCTGCTAAGTGTTGCAGTCGAAATTCAATGGGGTCGATCTGTGCCTGATGCGCCAATTCATCCATAAACGATTCAATCGCAAAGGTGTTGGCAAAGGCCCCCAATGTTCGCAGTGCAGAAACGCGCAACGGGCTGTCTGGCACAAAATGCTTGATAATATGCTTTTCCGGAAAGGCATAGAGCGGGTCTGCATTCCGATGGATACCACCATGATACCCGCGCCCGGGCTTGGGGACAGGTGGTGGTGTTGGCGATTGTAGATACCATGCAGCCAACAGATTGGATGTTCCTGCGAGCTCCCCCTCCATTGCACGAGGTCTGCCCATGTGGGTGTAGCTCCACACATCATGCCGCCAGCCATCAATCGTGCCCTCTTCATTCAGCCCCGCTCGCATCTCAATCGCCATTGCTGGTCCATATGGCTCCCAGCGATGTTCATCCGCCCGCATCCATTTTAGCAGGATGGGACGTCCTGAAAATGCTAATGCCAACAGAGAGACATCCAACGCCACATCATCTGCCCCGTTATGACCATAACATCCCGCACCGGGCATATAGGTTACATCAATTTGATCATTGCTCAAGTCCAGCACCTGTGCAATTGCACCCTTCAACGGGTAGACCCCCTGTGTGTGACACCAAACTGTGAGCTTACCCCCCTGCCACATCGCCGCCGCTGTCGATGGTCCCAACGAGCCATGCATGTGATAGGGGCGAGTATAGTTCGCAGAGTACCTGTCATCATCATCCGTATCACCCGTTATCGGTGGAATGGGTACATCTGGCGTAGGAACACCATCAATGACAGCCAATGGCTGATCTAGTTTTGTACGCAATTCTGCGTAGATTTGTGATACATCCGGCAGCCGTATTGGCTGCGACCATTCGGCCTGTTCTTCAATCATTTCCGCCGCAGCTATCGCCTGCTCTTCACGTTCGGCTATGACACCCAGAAAGCTGCCATCACGCACGACTTTCAAAATGCCATCCAATTGATAGATGGGTTCTTCGTCCAGCGATAATAGCTGCGCATTATAAATGGGGGGACGAATAACGCGACCATGTACCATTTCTGGCAACGCTAAATCATGCACAAAATAGGGTGCACCTGTCACCTTTGCCTGCAACGATGGCTCAATCGCTGATTGACCGACAATCGTGTAATCATCTGGATTTTTGGGAACACCCAAGCCAGTGATAGCACAATCAAGTCGCTGCCCGCCTTGCAACGACCAGTAATCAGTCTGTCGCTGTGACGGCAGATGCCGGATGATGCCATTTTCGACACTCAATTCATGGATATCAACATCCCATTCAGTCGCAACTCGACCAAGCAAGATAGCCCGCGCTTCTGCTGCCGCCTGACGAGTTGCGGTCCCCGTCCCTTCGATGGAATTACTGCCCGCCGTATAGCCCTCATCGGGTGAGTGAACCGTGTTAACCTGTTCAACACGAATACAGTCCAACGGTACACCCAGCTCCTCAGCCCCAATCTGCGTCACTGCCAGCCAAATTCCTTGGCCGATTTCGACCTTGCCCGTCAATAGTGTCACCGTTCCATCGACATTAAAGCGCACCCAGTTATCGAGCACCGGGTTGGTACGAATTGCTGCGGGTAGTTCTGACGATGTATGGTCTGCTGTCATGGACGCCATTTTGTCCACCGTCACGGCATCTGGCACAGGCATACCCGCCGCCCGTTTAACCGCACGGATAATGCGGTCATAGCTGCCACATCGACAGAGATGCACAGCAAGGGCTGTCCGAATCTCATCCTCAGTTGGATGTGGAGTATGGTCCAATAATGCCTTGGTTGCCATGATAAACCCAGCGGTACAATAGCCACACTGCGCAGCCTGTTCTGTCACAAATGCTTCTTGGATGGGATCAAGCGCATCGCCTTGCGCCAAATGCTCTAGTGTGGTCACGCTGCTATTGATGACGCTGGAAACGGGCAAACGACACGTTGGAACTGCTTCGCCATCAATGATGACTTTACATGCACCACACTGTTCCAGCCCACAGCCATATTTGGGGCTTTTAAGTTGCAGGTCATTACGCAGCACATATAGAAGCGGTGTTTCAGGAGCAGCATTGACAGTATGTTGTTGTTGATTGACTGTGATCGTTGGCATGGTCGGTCCCTACTATATACCTACACTATCCTGCCAAAGGCACAGGCATAGTTGTTGGCAGAGGTTGGGTTCTCCGCATCTTCTTCCAGCGAAATCAGACACTCTGTATCCGTAAATCCGGCTGTGTCCAACATCGCCAAATGTTCTGTGATGAGGACGCGACCTGGCTCATAGGCAACTTTCGCACCCGCCGGCTTGACAAAATCGCCATTCATAAGAATACCACCACTAGGCAATGTCTGCCCTGCTACGCTGTACACATGCTGGATATGATCGGGATGCCCCAAATCATGCAACGCCCATGTGGAAACGATGACACTCGGCTGAGACTCTAGCTCCGCACCCCACCCTTGTGAAGTTAAATCAACACGGGTAAAGGCAACGCGGTCGCTATAGTCGTTGAGGCGCGCTCGTGCAATCTCAATCATAGGGGCAGAGAAATCAACACCCTCATAGGTCACATTGGTCAAGCGGCTCAATATCTCTAGTGCAAGATAACCAGGCCCCACACCCAATTCGACGATGTGATGATTGCTATAGCCTGGAGGCAACGGCTGTGCTTCAATGCGTTCAACCATCGCATTAAACAGTTGTACTCGTGAGGGATTGGGTGCAAAGCGGTCTGCCCACCCTTGGACATACTCAGCATCATGAAATTGATGACCGACCGCACCGATCAGGTTGGGATCGTGTAGTCCTGTGAAGCTGGTATTGATTTCGTTGGTCATGATTATCTCCTATTGATTTCTGATTAGATTATACTTTAAACGGGTAGAAAATGGACTTTCTCGAAAGACTGGAAGTTCAAGGCAAGAAGGGAATCAAGCTCAGATTTATGTTTAGTAGGAGCCTCATCAAGAAAAGAGGAAATAGCCAGACGAAACTCG
>JBCCFC010000343.1:0-10925 GCA_039029935.1 Chloroflexota bacterium | reverse complement strand
CCACACACTATCACACCCACACACTATCACACCCACACACTATCACACCCACACACTATCACACCCACACACTATCACACCCACACACTATCACACCCACACACTATCACACCTACACACTATCACACCCACACACTATCACACCCACACACTATCACACCCACACACTATCACACCGTCACAGGCTTTCCCAGCTTGACACTTTCCTCAATTGCCAACGCGATTTGCAGAGCCGATACGCCATCCGCCAGCGTAGGTGCGTTGGTTTGATCTGTGCCGGACAGGACGCCATCGACAAAGGCGTCGATACATTGGTAGTAGCCGTTGAGATAGAATGAGTTGGCCTCAAAACGGCTGACATTCATGTAGTTGGGTTCCCAATATTCGGCAGGGGCAGGGACCTCTTTCATCGTTTGTGTGATGCCTTCGCGGATGGTTTCCAGTGGGGGCTTTTGCCATGTCCATGTCCGTGCATTGTCAACGGAAAAGACATTGCGGTCGCCAATGACTTCGGCGTATAACTGCCCTTTTGATGTCCACAATCCTAACGAGCTTAGTACAAGCGAGGCAACAGTTCCCTTGGCAAAGGTGGCATTTACAGAGATAGATACTTGCCCCTCGTCCTTTTCATATTGTGAGGCAAAGACCTCTTGGCATGGGCCAAATAACCACTGTGCGAGGTCAAAGATGTGGATGGAGCCAACGCGCAGTAGGTCGGATGTCTGTGGTCGATAGCCAGCGATAAAGCGGGCATGGAAGAGAGACGGTGTGCCAAATTCCGGTGAGTTAATGGCTTCGTTCATCTTCTGAAAGACGGGGTTGAAACGCATCATAAAGCCAACCGCCACTTGCCGTTGTGCAGCTTGTGCCGCAGCACGTACTTTCTCAACTTGTGTCCAGTCGGTTGCCAACGGCTTTTCGGTATAAACGTGTAGCCCATGCTCAAGACAGGCAATGGTCAAATCGGCCTGCACCCAAGGGTAGGCGATGACCAATGCAGCATCAGCTTCGACGGTAGAGAGCATATCCGATAGCTCGGTAAAGGCTGGTGCGTTAAATCGTTTTGAGGCAGATGCAACCCGTTCGGCGTCACGGTCGCAACAGCCGACAACGGTGATGCGGTCGTTGTATTGCAAGGCGGGGTGGACAACGTTGCTGGCGTGTTCTCCTGCGCCAACGATGACAAGACGCAGTGGTGATGATGTTGGTGATAGGTTGTTTGTCATTGGTTTCTCCTTTGTATATTGTGTCATTCCTGCCTCCGCAGGAATCCACCCCGGCACAACGCTGGACTCCTGACGAGTTTATCCTCGCGGAGGCGGGGGCAGGAATGACATAACACTCAATATTATCTCGTATTAAATTACACCAAAATGAATGACACCCAACTCACCAAAATCAGCACTAAAGGTATCGCCCTGATCAACGTCAATCGCCCGTGTAAACGAACCCGACATAATCGTTTGGCCTGCGCGCAACGGCACATCAAATTCCGACAATTTGCGCGCCAGCCATGCTACACCATTGACGGGGTTGCCCATCACCGCCGCCGTTGTACCCGATACTTCGACTTCGCCGTTCTTACTCAAACTGCCACCGATCCGTCTGATATCAATGTCGGTGAGTCGCGCCGGATTGCCACCCAGAATGACCAGCCCACACCCCGCGGCGTCAGCAATGCTATCAACCAAGCCGTTGGTGCCGCGTTTACCATAACGGCTATCCACAATTTCAAAGGCGGGCAGGATAAAGTCGGTGGCACGAATCACGTCAACCGTATTGACATAGGGACCCGCTAAATCCTCGTGGAGTACAAAGGCCAGTTCAACTTCCACTTTGGGGCGGTTCATGCGGCTACGTGGAATCAGACTCCCCTCATCCACAAACCAGTTGTCAAAAATGTTGCCAAAATCTGGCTCTTTGGCATTGGTCGCCTCGCGCATGGCTTTGGAAATCAGCCCGATCTTTGTGCCTTTGACAGCACGTCCCCATGCTACTTTTAGGTCCGTGACGACCTGCGCTATCCGATAAGCATCAGTAATGTCTGCCTCTGGATAGATGAGTGAAATCGGTTCGGCCAATATACCGTCTATCTCACATTGATAGAGATTCTGCGCGGCAGATTGAATCTGTTCATTGGTTAACATGGATGTTCCTTTCTATATTTATGGCTTACAAGATCACGCTTACTTGTATAGCATTGTCTTCAACTCTACGCTTCAAAATTCATTTCTGCTAACGTGTCGGCACCCCAAAGGGCATCTAGCCAACTATCTAACTGTATACCATCATCGGTATCCTGAATTTGAGCAATAATTATGTCAGGAATATCTGTAAACTTCCGCTGTAGTTGACGGATGAGTACATCTCTTTTTGCCTGAAGTTCGCCACGTTGTTCACCGATATTGATCCCCTCTTCTCGACCCTCTTCTCGACCCTTTACAAGACCCAATTCTAGCCCTTTGGCTAACCCTTCTTGAGTCTTTTTCTCATAGATTTCCTCTTGGTGATATTCCTCAATCATTTTAGCGCGGTCTTGGGGTGTCACTCTATCTTTTTGAATAATGTCAAATACATGTTGGATTTCATCGCGATCATAGTCACCTGTGTCGACCTGCTCATCCAGGCTATCATCAATGGCACGCAGCCATTCTTTCATTTCTTCAGGCGTCTCATCATCTACATATTTAGGCGCAATGTAAATAACTTTGTGCGGAATCTCGCCCAAGCCATTACCATTCCGGTCCTTTGGATCGAAATCGGTGGTGGCAATATCCGTTTTGTGCTTATCTCCAGAGGTCAACACCACAATGGTATAGACGGCCAGCGGTGGCTTATAGTCGTCAGATTTGGCAACCTGCTGTAAAATGGCGGCACATGTGTAATGCATAAACCGATCATAATGATCCCCTAGTCGCTCATGTTGAATATCAACAATGACACGGTTCTCTTCATCCTGAGCAAAGAGATCAAAGGTAATATCGACCGACCCGATGACAGGCGAAAACTTTTTTTCGGTTTCCACGTCCTTGACGTTAATCAAAACACCTGTAGCATCGCTGGCAAAGGCGTTGAAAATAGACGGCACACAAAATGCTTTTTTGAAAATAACCCTGTAACGGAGTGAGGCAACCTCTAACATAAGTTCTTCCTCCTAATTTCTCATTATGACTACACGAATTCCACAAGTTACAATTTTCGCTGCAACTCTCGATACCCAGCCAATACCCGTTCCTCCTGCGTCAACGTTGCCGCCTCAGTCTCAGCATCCGTCGCCACATTATGGCTGGGATAGACCAACGGCTCCACACCCAACTCGACCAAACACTTAGCCGTCTCTGCCACCAGCGCATCGACAATAATACAAGCGGCGATGGTTGAGCCGGACGCCACTTTATGCACCAACCCATCAACGGAGACCAGCGCATCACCCTCCGGAACACAGTTGTCGATGACGACATCAGCGTTATCCGAGAGTCGCCCCGCTGGGTGACGCACATCCTGTACCAATGAATGTGCCAACGACACCACCGTGATCACCTTGAGACCTCGCTTTTGCCCTTCATGTGCCATCTCGACGGGTAGGGCATTAATCCCCGAATGCGAAAAGACAATCATGCTGTCTCGCTCATCAAGTTGATAGTTCTCTAAAATGGCATTGGCATAGCCGCGTGTGCGCTCCAGAAATGAGGCTTGATGCATCCCCATCTGGCCAATCACTTGGCCGTTAAAGGAAAGGGGCAGCTCGATGAGCGGGTGAAAGCCAACAAAGCCACCAATGCGCGGAAAGGCTTCCATCACCGGAATCGCTGAGTGTCCAGCACCAAAGAGATGGACCATGCGCCCATTGGCAATCGACTGCGCAATGATGGCTCCTGCTGACTGAATTTGTGGTAACTGTGTCTCGTGAATGCGTGCCACGAGTTGGCTCATTTCGTTTAGGAATGTTGTTGCTGACATGGTTTATCCTTGTAAAGGTTGCAGATTGCAAGTTGCAGGGTTGAAAGGTTGAAGAGTTGAAAGGTTGAAAAGTGGAAGGGTTGAAAGATTGAAATGCCCAAATTACACCCTAGCACTTCAAGCTCCCCCATTTCCCTATCTCCCCATCTCCCCATCTCTCTATCTCCCTATCTCCCTATCTTCCTGCCCTATTGTTTTACGATTAATTGATTGACTTCCTCAAGCGTTGGTGCGCCTAATGCACCGTTTGCACCAGAGACAACGAGGGCGGCGACGGCGTGGGCAAAGCGGACTGCGCTTACGTCGTCCATACCTTGGTTGAGTGCATAGAGGAATCCTGAGTTGAACGAATCACCTGCGCCGACGGTAAAGCGGGCATCGACTTCAAAGCCAGGGACATGGGTGGGCTGCCCGCCTACTCTTTGGATGGTTGCGCCAGCTTCACCCTGTTTGATAATCACACAAGTTGTGCCACTGTCGAGAATCTGTTGTATGGCAACTCGCAATCCGCTTGCGGATTCCTCTTGGCCTGTACAGACAGCAATCTCGTGGTCATTGCAGATAAAATAATCAATATTGGGCAGGATATCCACCAATTCATCGAGGGTGACAGGTTTGCCGATGGCGGGGCCAATGTCTAGGGCGACAGGAATGCCAGCCGTCTTGGCCTGTGCCGCCATCGTTACATAGCCATCCATGCGCAAATCCAAAAAGAGGGTTGCGCTTGCCAGCAGAAGTGCAGAAGCATTTTGCAGCGCGCATGGAGGAAAATCGTTGATATTATAGGGCAGGCTTGCGCCACGATGATGAAAGGTGAGGCGGTTGAGTTGTTGGTCGGTGATGACATTGGTGGCAGGTGTGGCGGCGTCGACAAAGCGTACTAAACCGCGTGTATCGACACCCGCATCGGTCAGCCAACCATAGACAATATCGCCCAAGGTGTCTTGACCAATGGCACTACAGAGCAACGTCTCTGCCCCCAGTTTGGCCCAGACATAGCTGCTGATGGCGCCGTTGCCACCAAGCACAAGATGAAAGGGGAAATTGGGGAAGGCCACGCTATCAACGGTAAATTCATCGCCACCAATCGACGGGATTTGCGTGACGCCAGAGACAAAAATATCCATTGTGGTGATCCCCACACTAATAAACATAACGTACTTTCCTTCTCTACTCTAGCAGGCTCTAAGGTTCTCAGACCAGTGACAAATGACTATCACGGTCAATGCGAAAAAACAACCTTTGAGGAATCGGCAGAACTGGCATTGTCTCGTCGATGCTCGGCCACAACATCCGGATTTAGCCGATGCCCCATGCCCGGCAGCGTAGACACCACCAACTCCCCATTTTCGATCCGCTCAGGCGGGTCGAGCAAATCAGCGCGCCAATCGACTTCACCCCATGCATGTTCGAGAATGTAGAAGTTGGACGCTGTGCTGACTACCTGCGCCGTCACAGCCGAGGCCACTGGACCGGATGGGTTGTGCGGGGCAACCAAAATTTTGCTCATGCGTGCGGCCTCCGCAATGTACTTGGTTTCCATGACGCCGCCTGTGTGCTTAATATCAGGCATGATGGCATCGACGACATGATCGGTGAGGAAGGGTTGGAATCCTTCAAGGCGATAGACACTTTCGGCAGAGGCGGTGGGCATGGGCAGGGCTTGGGTGAGGCGTGTCAACGAGTCAGTCTGCGTGTGGTGGACAGGCTCCTCCAGCCAGAAGAGGTTGCAGTCGGACAGTGCTTGCCCCACGATGATGGCTTCGGATTCGTCCATACGGCTGTGACAGTCAACGGCCAGTTCGACTTCATCGCCGATGGCAGCGCGCACAGCCTCGACGCGCGCCACACCTGATCGCCACGCAGCCTTGGGTCCGGTGCGGATGTGATTAGGTGCTTTCAGTTCATCAAAGGGCGCCAGTTTGATGGCTGTGAAGCCTTCGGCCACCGCTTGTTTGGCTGCACGGGCAAAGCCTTCCGGTGTACGTTCACGGACATGGCGGTTGATGTTGGCGTAGAGCCGCAAACGCTCATGCACGGCTCCACCAAGCAGCATGTGAATGGGGACACCTAAGTGCTGTCCCAGTACATCCCAAAGAGCCTGCTCCAGTCCGCTAAGTGCTGTCTGGATAACGCGCCCCTGGCCTAGCTTGGTGAGCGACTCCCAAATGCGCCGAATTTGACGCGGGTCTTGCCCTACTAACTTCTCGTTCCATTGCGCAAGCATGGCTACGGCCAAAGCATCATTGCCATTGTGACTGGCTTCACCAATGCCCGTGATGTTTTTGTCGGTGTGTACTAACACAAAGAGCCAATCGCCGCGATGGTTGACATGGAGAATGAGTGGTTCGATGTTTGTGATTTTCATGTGTGTTTCCTGTTAATTGGTTGCTGTTACTTGGTTGATGTAGCTCACTCAACCATTCATCAACGCCTTTTGCTGCTTGGCTAAAATTGGCACCGACCAACGTAATCGGTTTGGCGTGTGACAAATATTTCTGATAATACTTTCTCTGATGAATCTGAGCAAGAGCCTCTTTTGCGGTTTTGTTGAACTTGAATTCAAAGATATAGATGTGGTCGTCGAGTGTGATGACAGCATCAATACGCCCAACATTGGTGGTGACTTCGGCCTGAATATCCAGCCCCATCAGGGGGTTATAGACATTCTCGGCGTTGGGCGCAAAACAGAAACCATTGTACCAAAAGCGAATCTTATCGAGCAGTTCCTCACTCGTGATGCCTTCTTGGGCAGCAAATTCTGTCATATGATCGCCTAAATTGTCTCGTAACTCCTGTTCAGTCATGCCCAAAGCCGTACCAAAAGAAGTGCTCATCGTCAACTCGACGAGGTGATTGAGTTCAGAAAAAATCGTCACACGTGTAAATTTGCTCACTCCTGTGATCAACACAAAGCGAATATAGCGGTCCATTGCTTTGATGACCCCATAGAACGCCTTCATGACTTTTTGAATTTTTTTGGCTTCTTCAATGTTGTCAATATGGTCCAATAACGGCGCATCGTACTCATCAATCAAGATCACAACCTGTTTTTTGTCTGTCGTTTGGCTCAGTTGTCGAATCAAGCGACGAAATCGCCGTTGATAGGGTTCATCTTTTAAGGACAGGTCATAGTCTTCGGCAATGCCATCCAGATAGGTTTCAATGACCTCTTTCAATTCTTCGGCTGTTTCCGCACGCTCTGTGCTAAAGTCAAGGTGAATCACAGGGTATGCTTGCCAGTCATAGTCACTCTCATCAATCCATAACCCCTGAAAGAGTGTCCGATTTCCTTTAAAAAGTTCTTCTAATGTCGATATCAGCAAGCTCTTGCCAAACCGTCTGGGGCGCGATAAAAAATAAATGCCTGATGGTCTATGAACAAGGTCATAAATATAGCGTGTTTTATCTACATAAAGATAACCATCTTCTATTAGCTTACGAAACGTCGGTGTACTTGGTTGTATCGGTTGTGCCATCACTGCCTCCTCTTCAACATGTGCGCCCGCGCAAGTGAACGATTCTATCAAACCAACTCATTTGTTCATTATACCACAGGAATGACGAAGGTTGGAAGGTTGTCATATCGACATTCAAGAGATTGACATCTACCACTTAAGAGGGGGATGCGGCGTTTCGGCGGATTTATCACGCATAGAGCAAGACGATTTGTGGTATAATGGTTTATATACTGCGTTAGAGTATCGTTTGCGAGGACCTTCGGGAGGTCCGGCTCAGTCTCGAAGCTCACGTTATACATCAGGCACTATAGTCTATTGCTCTGATTTAGCGTTTCTAAAACGACTTGTTCGGAAGACACGCAGGCAGCACGGATGATGAACGTCATTCGTGCTATCGCCCGACGCTGAGGCAAGATGCCTAAGCAACTTTCAGGTAAGATACGAATGAATTATAGCGATTTTACATTGCGAAAAGCAAAAAAAGATTTTAATCTAGGAGTAACAACGTAATTTGAGCAATCAATTTGATAAACCAACCATCTACCCAACGATGGTTGTCGGCGTCGGTGGTATGGGGACAAACACAGTTCGGGCGGTGAAGCGACGCTTTCGCAATGTGTGGAATGCCGATGCCTATGCGAATGCGGGTCAGGCAGGCGGTGCGCAGTCGGCCAGTGGGATTTCAGCCGGGCTATCAGGCGATAAACTGCCGGGGATGCTCCAGCTATTGGCACTCGACACCGAGCCGCTGGTCAATCGCCTTGATCAGGAGCCGCTCTTTGCCGATGAGTTTGCCTATATGGGTAAGTTTGACGCCACCCGCTTAATCGACAACATTGATCAACACCCTGAAATTGGCAGTTGGTGGAACTACCCCTCGATCCCACTTGGCTATATTCACAACGGTGCAAAACAGCTTCGTCCGATTGGGCGACTCTCCTTTTTCCGCAACTATGTCACCTTTAAGCAGATGTTGGAAACCAAAGTCACCAACCTCGACAAAATCCGCGACATGGAGGTGGCGCAGAATCGTGGCTTCCCTGTGATTGGCAACTATCAGCTAATCTATGTCGTCAGCAGCCTCTGTGGCGGCACGGGGGCGGGCATGTTTATGGATACAGCGCATCGCATCCGTGCGCATGTACGCAACAACGCCCGTGTCGTCGGTATCTTCTATCTACCCGATGTGTTGGAGGGGCAAATTTCGAGCGATATCCAACGGCGTCGTATCCGCGCCAATGCCTACGCCGCCATGAAAGAACTCAACTACTTTCAGGAGACGCAACGCTTTAAGGAACTCTACCCCAGCGAGCAACGTGAATTGCCAGATACCCCCTACGCTCCTTTTGATTTTATCTTCCTCGTCGGGCGCACCAACCGTCATGGGACCAGCCTCAATAGTAAGACCGACGCCGAGAATATGGCTGCGCATCTCATTCAATTAACCACCATGAGCCATCTGAGCAATGAAATTTTGGGGCTGGAGGTCAACGTCGTGCGTGAACGCATGTTTGATATGAACGCGGCGGCAGGCGAGGTGACAGGTGAGCAGCTTTGGCAGGCAGCGACACAGGCATATGATTCGCCGGATGTTGAGGCAGGCAAGCAAGGGCACTTCCTCGTCTACAGCGGTTTTGCGACCTCGGCATTGGTGGCCCCACACGAGATGTTGACTGACTTCTGGCAGCGCGCCTTTGTCGCTGACCTTGTGCGGCGCATTGCATCGGGGGCGTCCATGAGTGACCCGCGTGCCGACTTGCCGGACAACGACCGTCAGCAGATTATGAATGTGTGGCAGGGGCTACAGGCGCAGATGGTTTCACGTTACTCGGCGTTGGACAACGACAAGCTCGAACAAATTCAGGCTGAGTTGGAAGAGCTGACAGGCACATGGCACAGCTTTTGGGAGCCTGTGCAGCAATCCATGCGCCAAGTCATGATGGAGACTGGTATTCGGGGTGCATTGGCCCTGTGTGATTTACTTTCGCCGCCGATGACACCTGGACCGCCCGAATCGCTGCCCCGTCAACGGCTCTTTCTCATCAACGGCGCACCCGTCACCGAGGAGGATCGTGTGCACTGGCGCAAGGCACTCTCGCAACAGGCCAACTTTGTCGATCAGGTGCAGCAAATCGGCAGTGGTATTGGCGGGCTATTGCTCATGGCCTTTAACCCACGCCAAGGGCGTGAGCGGGTGCGCTCGCAGGCAGCACGGCGGGCGCGTTCACGGCTCTATCAACAGAGAGACAACGTTGAACGAATGTTGGTGGAGCAGCTAGGCAAACAATCGGCACTACTACGCGAAGTGCTTCGCAATCAGATGAATGCCTGTGGCACGGCACTGGCACGATCTAACCAAGAGGCCAAGCGTTTGGCGGACCGCATCGACCCACGCATATCCGATGGATATCCCAGCACGAGTATGTATTATGAGTTAGAGACGGGTGCAGTCGGGCGTGATTATCTGCAATATTTTTATAGTAAAGCGGCAGAGTCAGTGACAACGGGTGATTGGCAGACATCTCTCACGCCCGTATTTGGTCATGTTGCGCAGCGTATGTCGGCACTGGCAGGTGATCAACTCTATGCACAACTATTCAACAGCGTTGCCCAAAACAAGGCTCTGCGTCAACGGGTTCACAACCATGTAGACATCAACCACATCATCTCAATACAGTATGGGCAGGAGGTCGAGCGTGTGCGTCAACGGCCAGACAATCGTATTCAACAGTGGCTAGGGCGGCTCAACCCCTACATTCGCTGGGATGCCGACCGTTTCAGCTTCCACGAATCCAACTTAGAGCATATCCGCCTTGCCGCTGTGCCGACCAGCCGCCAAGAAGATAGAGGGTTACAGGCCGCCACCGTCGGGCAAGAGGATTTCCGTTGGATTCCAACAGGAGACGCGACACGAATGGATGCGTTGTGGATTGTGCATGGCTTGCCTGTGACATTGCTCGAACGGCTGGAAGAGTATCGTGCGCAATACGACAATCGCTTTGATTTCCCCAACAAAGAGGAATTCCACCTCAATCCCAACTGGGCCAAGTTACCCGAAGTGACGCTGAGTGATGGTGGGCGTATTGTGAACCGACCCATTAATCGACCCACAGAGCGGGTGACGCGTGAGTTCGCACCAACGCCTATGCCAGAGTTCGCTCAGGAGTTACTGCCTAGTGATTCGGGTAACTCATTCTTGAATGAGGATGAGCAGCCTCGTGTATTGCCACGAGAAGAACCAGCCCCATTACCTATCCAAGAAAGCGCACCGCCTAGTAGTCTGCCAAGTGGTTTACCCAATGTGTTGCCCAGTATCATTCCTCGGCTTGAGGATTTGCCTGAGATACCTAAAGGGGATTATTAGTGTAAGACCACTGCTACGCAACAAAATAATCTACTATAATTCTGGTTCAGTTAAGTAAACCCAAAAAAATTTATCTGATCAGCAATGACCCAATTTATTCAGCAATTGACATAGTACAGGTGAAATAGATGAACCAATTT
>JBCCFC010000342.1:0-10936 GCA_039029935.1 Chloroflexota bacterium | reverse complement strand
GTTTATCCTTAAATTTGTGAGAATGACAGGGAATATTTCATACAATCTATGAGTAAACCAAAATCAAGAAAACCAAAAGAACTAGCCAAAGTGCAGAAGTTGGCACAGATGGCCGATGAGCTACGTCAAGGCGAATACTTCAACATTACGCGCTTGACGACGGTTAAGAGTTTTTGCAAAGATGAAGAAGCCGCGCGCCAATTTGTGATACACATTGCCAAGCGCGCCCATGCCAACATGACGCAGATGGAGAAGCCCCGTATGCTGGATGCAGAGCGGTGGGCATCATTTCTATCACTCGCAGACGATGCCATGCTCTTGTTGGATACATATCAGGGAGAACTCACAGATGAGTATCGACAGGCGTTGAGCGCGGTGAAATCCAATTTAGCCAAGGCACAGAATGAGTACAGGGATATTGGCTGGAACACAGTGCGCATGGTTTATAGCTATGAGCTTCTGATTATTGAAAATAGCATCGGTGTTCTATTGTCACGCTATGGTGTTGAGAAACTAGCCTATCAGGTGGCACGGGATTATGCTGAGAAAGATGATCCACGCTATGGGGCTGGGTTGTCGATGGAATCCGCGCCGATGGTGCAGGATATTGTGGATTTTTGGGAGCGGTGGTATATGGAGCTTTGGGAGGGTTGGTAGTCTGATGTTAGTAGCTCGTGTAATGCCGACCTCCGGAAGGTGAATATAGAACACACTATATTCACCTTCCGGAGGTCTTGACGGCGCGCACACTGTCAGTCTCTGAGAGTTTCAAATTAAAAGAGCGAAATATGGGTCAAACAATCACCTATCAAGAGATGGAAGTCTTTAGGAGCTTTGACGCCACATGATCATAAACCAGCCCTGCGGTTTTAACTTTGGGCAACAATCAACTACGAAATAGGGGACGATTTCATGACAACTGCACAATTGCATCCAACTGTTGCCGAGCGCATTGCGGAAGTGCAACGAGCAAGAAAAACGACACTAGACCTGAGTGGGTTAGGGTTCATAACATTGCCAGATGACCTCGGACAGCTTTCAAGCCTACAAGAGCTTAACTTATCTGGAAACCAGTTGAGTGAGTTGCCCGACTTCATCAGCCAACTTTCCAACCTTCAGTTGCTTGACCTCAGAAATAATCAGTTGAGTGAGCTGCCCGACTTCATCGGCCAACTGTTCAACCTTCATTCACTTTCTGTTGGGGGCAACCAGTTGAGCGCGTTGCCTGACTCCATAGGCCAACTTTCTAACCTACAGTCTCTTTCCGCTGGTGACAACCAGTTGAATCAGCTACCTGATAAAATCGGGCAACTTTCCAGCCTACAATTGCTTTATCTACGACGCAACCAGTTGAGTGAATTGCCCGATTCCATTAGCCAGCTTTCCAATTTAGAATTGCTGTACCTAAAAAATAACCAGTTGAACGAGTTGCCCGATACCATTGGTCAACTTTCCAAGCTGCAGTTACTTGATCTCGAATCCAACCGTTTAAGAGAATTGCCAGATTCCATCGGCCAGCTTGCTAGCCTACAGGAACTTTACCTAAGAAAAAACCAGTTGCAAGAATTACCACAAGCCATTGGTCAGCTTGCTAGCCTCGAGTGGCTTGGCCTTGGCGCAAACCAGTTGAGAGAGTTGCCCAATTCTATTGGTCAACTTTTCAGTTTAGAGTGGCTTGATCTCGAATCCAATCAGATAAGCGAACTGCCCACCTCCATCGGTCAGCTACCCAATCTAGAGAATCTTTATCTTTCTGAAAATCAATTTTATCCAGAGTTAGTAGCTGCCTATGACCAAAGCCAAGAATTTCTCTTTCGCTATCTACATGCCAGAGCCACCGACGAAATCACCCTTCACGAAGCAAAGCTCATCTTTATTGGCGAAGGAGAGGTTGGTAAGAGCAGTTTGCTGGGAGCCTTACGGCATGAGGCGTGGATAGAAGACCGCCAAACGACACACGGCATCGACGTCAAAACAGTGGAGCTTGCTTATCCCGATACCTATCATTCCTGTGGAAAAACACTTACCCTACGTGGCTGGGACTTTGGTGGTCAACCCATCTACCGCCCCACGCATCAACTCTTTTTCAGCGCACCTGCCATCTACCTCGTCGTCTGGAAACCACGTGAAGGTCCCAACCAGAGCTTTGTCCAATATTGGATTGAGATGATTAAACATCGCACCTATAACGAGGCCCGCCCCGATCAACGACCACGTATCATTGTTGTCGCAACGCATGGTGGTCCCAAGCAACGGCAACCCCACATTGATGAGCAGCAACTACGCAGTGAGTTTGGCGACATCATTGTGGGCTTTCACCATGTGGATAGCAAGACGGGCGAAGGCATCCCTGAACTAAAGACCATGATTGCAGATGTCGCCAGTGACATTCCGCAGGTGGGGCGCATGGTCCCCGCTAGCTGCACGCGTATCATGGATGCGTTACAAGAACGGAGTCAAAGCGATCCTTATATTTCCTATGTGGACTATGAACAACTTTGCGACGAACAGGATGTTGACGCAGAGTTGGCGACACTCTATGCAGCCATCCTCAACGAGTTGGGCTATTGTATCCACTACGCCGACGACTCTGCCCTGCGTGATGTTGTCATCCTCAAGGCCGATTGGCTCACCAAAGCCATCAGCTTTGTGCTGGAGGATGCCGAGACGGTCCGCAATAATGGTCTGGTAACACATGAACGACTCAACTTCCTCTGGAATGATTCTGCACGGCCACGCGAGGAACGTTACCCGCCTGCTCTGCATCCGCTTTTTCTACGCCTTATGGAACGGTTTGACCTCTCCTATCGTGTCCAGTTGGAAGGCCAACTGCCCACCAGTTTGATTGCCCAGCTTGTCCCCAACCAACGCCCCGATAATTTTATGCGGGAATGGCCAGACGACAGCGAGATGCAGAGCGGCGAGAGTGAAGGCATTCAAGTCTGTCGTATTGTCGATAGCGAAAGCGGCATTCCCGTGTCTGTGCCAGGTATCTTCTACCGACTCATCGTGCGATTTCACTCCTTCTCACTGGGACGTGATGATCATAATTTGAGCGTTCATTGGAAGTATGGCATGGTGCTGGATGACGGTGATAATGGCCGTATTTTTGTCGAGGAGGTACGCGGGCACATCCATGTCACTGTGCGCGCTGTGTACCCCAATCTACTCCTTCATGAGATCTGTGAAGATGTTAAATGGATAATTGCCAATAGCTGGACGGGACTAGATTGTCAGATAATGGTTCCATGTCATACGGAAAACTGCAGAGGATTACTTCGTAAGGAGGTGTTAATCAAGACAAAAAAACGTTCCCCCTGGATCACCTGTCAGGATTGTCTCGAAGATCAAAAAATTGATGAGTTGATGATCAGTCCAACCCCTGAGCCAACCGAGAATGATATGCAAAAAGTGATCAGATCTTTGACCGAAATTAAAGAGGAGATGAATGATAGATTTACTGAGGCACATGCACACCGAACCGACCAGACGGCCCTCATCATCAGCAAAAATGAGGAACTCTATCGACAACTAATGACCACGATGGTCGATGAAGCCCGCGAAGGCCCGCGCCTCTTTAGTATCACACCCGCTTCCGGTAATGGCTTTGGCTGGCGTGACCACTGGGCGACCACACGAATCCGTCTCACACTCTGGTGTGAACATTCTCGTCTACCTGTTCCACTGCTTTCTGGCGATGATAAGCAGGGTGTCTATATCATCGAACGCCCACGCAAATGGTTGAAGGACATTGCGCCCTATGCCCGTGGCATCGCTGGTGTTCTCAGCCTGGCCTTCCCTGTCGTCGCTGCAGCCTATGTAACCAGCCAGACCTTCACCATTGAACACGATCTTGCCGTCTCACAGGCTGCTTTTGATGCGATGATGGGGGTAGGGAAGGCTAGCGGTGAATGGATGACACAGGATGATGGGCAGGATGCGCCGAGTCCAAAGGATGCAAGCGAACTTCCGCTCATCACACAGGATATTTTTCTGCAGGACGGGGCCGAAGAATATGGTGATTTGAATCGGCTGAAAGGTGCGCCGTTGCGTGAACTGCACATCCTGCTCAAGGAGCTAGATCCAACCTTTGGCGGGCTGGAGCGGGTGCAGAATAACCGTCGCGAGTTTTTATGGGTGCATCCGAAACACCGACATGTGTATGATCCGGGGTTCCCAGAGTTTCCGGCGCATGAGCTAGTGGATTAACCGCAGAGAGCGCAGATGGCGCGGAGAGTAAGAAGAGAGCTTGCAAGTATCATGAAAATTATAGAGAAAATTTTTGGGTTCATTGATCGTTTGCTGCAAATGACATGTTTAACGGTACTAGCCTTGGTTGCAGTGGCGGTGATTGGTGGTGTAACCTTCGTTCTATTCTTTTCTTTGATTGATTCAGCAGAATGGAGTGCCGATAAGTTAGCCATCGAACCCCGGTATATCAAGTTTTGTGAGGCATATAAAAATCGGGACTATGAGGAGGCTTTTGACTATATGACACCTGATTACCAATCGCAAAATACCATCGAGTCGTTCCGTGAAAATAATAACATTCGATTTGCTTTTAATGTTGATGAGGGTTGTCATCTATCCCGTTTTTCAACTATCCGTCAGATCAGTCAAAAAAAAGAACATAGTACATTTGAAATCTGGCCGGGCGATACGCTTATGCCTGACAATGTCTCTGATGGTGGTTTTGAATTGATAAAAATCGATGGGGAATGGTATTTTACGGGCAATGCATGGGTTAACCGAGATTAAGGCAGTAATACATATGAAATTTGGCCCGAAGACAAACTATTTTGCGGTGGTATGCCTACATGTAACACTGGTTTTGAATTGTTGAAGGTAGAGGAACAGTGGTATTTTACGGGGGAAACATGGCTTCACCCCGATTAATTATGTGTGAATAATACGTTAGGAGTGCAATTCAGCTAAACATAAATATGGTTTCAATTCGTTTTGCAAACACTACAGACATCCCTATTCTGCTTGATATCTATAATGAAGCCCGCGCACGGTTGGACTGCTTTCAGGAGCAGGACATCTCATTAAAACAATTTCAAAACATCATCAAGGGAGAGAAGATTCATATAGCCGTTGTGAACGATGGCACGTCTACACAAAACATAGCTGGGTTCATCTCGGTGTGGGTTCCACAGCGATTTGTCCATCATCTCTACATTCAACCAGCGTATCAAAACATGGGTATTGCCACGCGGTTAATTAACACCTGTGCTGAGACATATGGGCTGCCCCTTTCGCTCAAGTCACTGGTCGCCAATACACGGGCCTGTGCCTTTTATGAACGCAATGGCTGGGTGATTCAAGGCGAGGGCAAAAGCGAGAATGGTCCCTATTATTCGTATGTATTGCCTGAGATCAAATGCAGAGAGCGACCATTATGGATAAATTCAACTATGCGCATGGTTCATTCAAGGGTAAAATAAGGGCTAAATTTATCAATTGCAAGAGCCAGGCAGGGCAAATCAATGAACACAGCGTCAAACGATCATATATCGCACCCACCCTCATCCGACCCCCCTCTCTCTTTTGGACAAATCTTTCGCACATGGTGGCCGCTAGCACTCGGCTGGCTTGTCCTCACGATTGAAATCCCCTTTCTCAATGCCATCGTTGCGCGGCTCCCCAATCCAGAGGAAAACTTGGCATCATGGGGCTTGGTCTTCCCGATTGCGTTGATCTTGGCCTCGCCGATGATGGTGATGTTGCCAACCTCGACGACATTGTGCAAGGATTGGCGCTCCTACCAAACGCTACGCAAGACCATGTATACGCTCTCGGCTCTAATGCTGTCGCTTCATGTACTCATCGCGTTTACGCCTGCTTACTATTGGCTGGTGGAGGGCATCATCGCTGCACCGCCCCAAATTGTGGAGCCATCACGCACAGCCTTACAGTTGATGATGCCTTGGGTTCTTTCGTTGGCCTATCGTCGTTTTAACTACGGTGTGTTGATCCGCTTTGGCTATTCCAGCGCAGTCACATTTGGTGCATTGACCCGTCTCGCCGTCGATTTGGTGGTATTGAGCACACTCTATGGGATAGCTGTCTTTGCCCCTGACCGCATTCCCTTTACAGGCGTTGGTGTTGCCACCTTTACAATCACAATGGGTGTCATTGGTGAGGCACTCTACTCACGCTATCGTGTTGTCCCTGTACGAGAAAAGCATCTACGCCATGCGCCACCTGCGGACGAACCGATTACCCTGCGCTTCTTTGCCGCCTTCTATATTCCTTTGGTAATCACAATTTTGTTGCGTATCATCACACAGCCAATGGGGACGGCCGCGTTGAGTCGAATGCCCGATCCCATCTATTCACTGGCGATCTGGCCTGTCGCCACCAGTGTGTTGAGCATTCTATCGAGTGCGGGCATTGCCTATGTCGAAACCGTTATCGTGCTGATTGAAAAGCCACACTCGCTGCCAATATTACGCCGTTTTACCAATGGGCTGGCACTGCTTATGTCGGGTATTCTCGTGGTGATGGCATCAACGCCGCTTGCTGGCATCTGGTTTGAACAGATCATGGGCTTGGCAAGCAATATGGTTAGCGTCGCCAGCAACAGCTTGTGGTTTGCGCTCCTGATTCCGGGGTTTATCGTCTTGGGCAGTTTCTATGAAGCGACATTGCTCAACAGCCGCCAGACGAGTACAATTACAACAGGCGTTGTCCTCGCCTTGGCAAGCACAGCTATTCTCCTGGTGGGTGGCATCGCGTGGGGTCAGTTCGCAGGTTTGTATGTCGCAATGGCGGCGATGGCGGTTGGCAATGTTGTGCGTACAGCATGGTTATGGTATCGTGCGCAATCGGCACTGACACGTCTCGGAGAGAAACAGCGTGGAACCACGCAGGGGGAACTCCATTCGGCAAGTGCGTAAAATATAAGGAAGAAAAAAGCTGTCGGCATTTCAGGCTGTCAGCACTTCAGCATTTCAGGCTGTCAGCACTTCAGCACTTCAGCACTTCAGCATTTCAGCACTTCAGCACGCTGGCTGACTAGCTGACTAGCTGACTAGCTGATTTTATCCTTTCCTAATCAATCAAAAATAAAGCGAATTCTATGCAGCAACAAACATCACACACACACATTCGCAGTCCATATTCTAGGCCACGACGTGTGCGACCAGCACTCATGTTATTGACAGGTCTTAGTTTGCTCGTCATGCTGACGCTGCGAACACCTCTGACACAAACAGCATGGGTCACAGCAGCGGGAACGCAGGCAGCGTGTGACCCATTAGCCACAGAAGAAGATATCACGGCACTCGCCAACAACGCGGCGACGGAAACGGGTCCACATCTGATCACTTTTGATGATTTGGATCATCTCGACACGATTCGGGATGCCTATACCAATGCATTTGGTGTGACCTTTAATGATGATGAGCAGGCACGGACATTGATTCAGGGAGATCGCCCACAGATCGACCCAATTGTGGCGCAGTCCATGCCCAATGTGGCGACCAACAGCCCCAAATTCCCTCATGATGGACACAATACACCGATGGTGATGACGTTTGTGGAGGCGCAGACGCATGTGGGGATGTATGTGGGGAACGGCGAAGAGGACGATCTGACAGGAACGTTGCAGGCATTTGATGCCGACGGCGAATTGGTCTGTGATGTAACCGTTTCACCTGTCCCTGAAGAATTTACAGCGTTTATCGGAGTCTATGACGCACAGGGGCGGATTCGGTCGGTCACATTGGATTATGGTGACACGCCGTTGAGTGAGTCGATTGATAACCTGATGTTTGCCTTTGCGCAGTTGCCAGCTATCCCAGCAACTGCCGAGCCAGTGCAGACGACAACGCCTATCTTAACGCCAATACACACACAAGTCCCCACTGCGACCAGAACGGCTGCGGTGACTATGACGGCTACCGCTACACTGACACCCACCGCTACACTGACACCCACCGCTACACTGACACCCACTGCGACATTGACACCGACACTCGTATCTACAGCGACGGTAACAGTTCCTGCTGCACTTACACCTACCACGACGTTGATGGCGACTGCTACACCTCATTTAACGCCCGTATTGACACCGACCAGTACACCAACGCCAATGAACACGGCAACCATCAGACCATTGCCGACCCCTTTACTCACAGCGTCACCAGCCGCAGGACAGGGAGATGAGCAGAGTGATACGGCAGCGGATGATGCGAGTGTTTATTTGCCAGTGGTCAGGTAGTGAGCGAGTCAGCAGTTCAGCTTGTCAGCAAGTCAGCAGTTCAGGCTGACAAGCTGACAAGCTGACTCGCCGACTCCCTATACTCACGCCTGCCACCCACCATAGACAAAGGCATTTTCACTTTTTTCCAGTGTACCCTGCTCAATTTCATCCAACAACGCCAACAACTGTGCCTTGTAATTTTCATCGACAGGCAGTTCATTTTCTACTTTGCTGCCCTCAGCCAGAAAATGCTTAAAGTCGCGCCCCATCTTGCGCCCCTCAACTGTATGCATATCATAGGCAAAATCGGGAATCTCCGGTGTGCGGCCATACTCAAAGCCACGTTTGACAATATTCTTCAAATTGTCGCTGGTGCGATCCTTTTGGGCTGCGGCCAAATAGCGAATGGAGTGGACAAAGAAGATGGGGCGGTCGCCGTCTGTGTAGGGAAAATTCTGGCGCATCTGGTTGAGTGCATTGATCAGCACAGGCGCGCTCAAATCACCAAAGCCGACATCCTCAACCGAGATAGCCTGCAACCGCCGCCACAGTTTGTCCTCAAATTGCTCGCTCGTGATATACATTTCATAGGCAAAGGTGACAGCCTCTTCAGCCAGCCCTCGCCGGATAGATTTTTGGAGTGCCGAAATCACCAAATCGCCAGAAATGCCATTTCTAGTGGTGATACCGGACCACGGATCATAGGACATAAATGTACTCATTATGCTCTCCTTTTGTTATGGCTTCGCTCTTCCGTAAGTTGTAGGGGCGTACCCTTGCGGTCGCCCAAACGCGTGTGTTCGGGCGACCGCAAGGGTACGCCCCTACGATAATGATTTCTCCACTGGTTGGCGAAGAACTTATTTGATTCACCGTTACCCGACAAGCGTATTGAGCATGGCAATATGATCCACCCCAACGCCACAACAGCCACCAACGACCTGCACACCGCGATCCAGCCATTTCTGCGCCTCGGCTGCATAGTCTTCGGGCGAAAGTACCTCATCAAAGAGCCATTTGGATTTGATATACCCGCCGGATTGGGCATAGACGCCAACCAGCCCTGACCAATGTTGGTCCAGCACATCCAGCGAGGGTTCAATATACTGGATATACGTGTGCATGATGTTGACCAACGGCACATCCTTATCTTCAATGGCAGCAATGGCATCGGCCAATGTCGGGCCATCCCATAGCCGGATTACACCCTCGTCATCTGCCTTGGTGCTAAAGCCCACCCACACAGGCAACCCCGTTTGTTGCGCTGCATCGAGCAAAACCAACATACGCTCGATATCAACCATCATCTCCAACATCAGCAAATCTGCCCCCGCCTCTTTCATGATGTTGGCCTGTTCGGAAACGTTGGCATGGAGTTCATCATAGGGTGGATGCTGGCTCGTGAAGGACCAGTGCGTAATCCCACCCGCCACCAAGACACCCTCTGCATTTACGTTTGCCCGTGCCTCATCTGCAATCTCAACCCCACGTCGATTGAGCAGGTCAAAATGTTCTTCCCAGCCTGCATCGCGTAGGACATGACGACCTGTGGCAAAGGTGTTAGAGATCACAATCTCTGCCCCATTGCGAATATAGTCTTCATGGACTTGACGCAAAATATCAGGATGGCTCAATGCACCACCCCCATTCCATGCGTGTTTCACCTGTGGCACACCTCGACGCTCGATTTCGGTCCCTGTAGCACCATCAATGACAATTTTTTCCCCGTTGTGCAATCGCTGCATTAATCTTTTATATGGATTCATGTTATTTGCTTGTGATTTGTATAATTTAATTTTTAAATAGTAATAGACTCAGTTTGACTTTCTATCAAACTCGATAAAGAAATATGGTAGATCATAAGTCAAAAAAGAGCGAAAATCAAAAATGAACTGCCCTATATTTATAGTACTATGACGACAGTGTAATTTGGCAGAAGATGCGAATGAGGTCTATAATAAAGACATGACACAGATAGACAAACTTGTAGAATCCATGCAAAAAAATCCAAAAAATGTCCGTTTTTCAGACCTAACTAAAGTTTGCGAACATTATTTTGGCGCAGCAAGACAGCGCGGGACGAGCCATAATGTCTATAAAACGTCATGGATTGGTGATCCCAGAGTCAATATCCAAAAAGGCAAAGGCGGTGTCGCCAAGCCATATCAGGTACGTCAAGTTTTGGCTGCGATTAAAAAATTAAAGGAATTGACAGATGATTAAAGAGAATGTTAATCCAGAACATTATGCCTATCAAGTGATTTGGTCACCAGAGGATGAAGAATATGTGGGGCTTTGTACCGAGTTCCCCAGTCTCTCTTGGTTAGATGAGTCACTGACACAGGCATTATCTGGCATTGTTTCACTAGTCAAAGATGTCGTTCAGGATATGTTGCTGAACGGTGAAAATATTCCTGAGCCATTGTCTATAGGACATAACTTTCTTCGTTGACTGACCAAAAAAGATGGATGAAGTTGATTCAAAATTGTAAGTGAACCACCAGCAACTGCCCTCATCAGTTGCCACTCGCCCAGACTCTCCCAGATTTGCACAGACTCTCCCAGATTTGCCCAGACTCACCCTGAAATCCTCGTTTAGTGCGATGTAGAGCAGCGGTGAGGTACATGTGGATGACTGGCTCAGAAAAGTAAATGTTCGACTTAGGTACCAGTAACCACGAGGTAAATTAGGTCGGGGCGGGTACTCAAGTCTCCAATCGAATGTAG